>JBGTEH010000651.1:0-5006 GCA_041747915.1 Ilumatobacteraceae bacterium | reverse complement strand
GTTTTCGCCATGTCCGACGAGATGGCGTTCGGTGCCTTGATGGAACTCTCCGCCCGCGGGCTGACGCCGGGGTTGGACGTGTCGGTCCTCGGCGTGGATGACCACGATGTGTCGCGCGCTCTGGCGCTCACGACGATTCGCCAGGATGTCGCGTCGCAGGGTGCGGCCGCGGCGCGTTCGCTGGTGGCCGCCATGGCGTCAGCGCCCGTCGATCTCGAACCGATCGTGTCGCCGATCGAATTGATCGTGCGCGCCACGACCGGTCCACGCCGGCGGCTTGTTGCGCCGGGGGTCTGACCCCTGGCGTAACGCTTGACTGACGGGATCGGCAAGTTCTGTGGCCTTTGGCCTTGACGGAACAGGGTCGAGTCTGTAAGCGTTTACATTGCTGAACCATTTCGGCACACATCCACCAGAGGGGGAGGACCCAATGAACAAGCGCTGGCTGAAGCTAGCTGCTGTCCCGATCGCACTGTCACTCGTTGCCGCCGCATGCGGTAGCGACGACGACAGTGGTTCGGGAAGCGATACCACCGACGCACCCGCAGGCTCCGACGCACCCGACGCCGGCGGCGAAGGCGGCGGCGACATCTCGGGTGCGAGCATCACGGTGACCGGACCGGAGCGTGAACCGGCCGAGGTCGAACCGCTCGTGGCCGTGCTCGGCGCCTGGGGTGAGGAGAACGGCGTCGAGGTCACCTACACCGGTGACGCCGACTGGGAGGCGAACATCAACACCCAGGTGCAGGGCGGCAACCCGCCCGACATCTCGTTCTTCCCGCAGCCCGGCAAGCTCGCCGACTTTGCCCGCGCCGGCAACGTCGTGGCACTCGACGACGATGTCGCCGCCGCGGTCGAGGAGAACTCGGGCGACGCCTGGAAGCCGTTCGGAAATGTCGACGGCACCCAGTACGGCGTGCCGGCCAAGGCCGACCTCAAGTCGCTCGTCTGGTACCAGCCCTCAGCGTTCGAAGCTGCCGGCTACGAGGTGCCCACGACGTTCGACGAGTTCACTGCGCTGGTCGACCAGATCACCGCTGACGGTGGGCCGAAGGCCCTCTGCGTCGGTATCGAGTCCGGGAACGCCACCGGTTGGACCTACACCGACTGGGTCGAGGACATGGTGCTGCGCCAGCACGGCCCCGACGTCTACGACCAGTGGGTCAATCACGAGATCCCGTTCAACGACCCGCAGATCGTGGAGTCGATGCAGACCGTGCTCGATCTGTGGAGCGATGACAACGTCTTCGCCAGTGGCGGCAACATTGCAGCAACCGCGTTCCAGGACAACGGCCAGCCGCTCGTCGACGGCGAGTGCTTCATGCACCGTCAGGCGTCGTTCTACTCGGCGTTCATCCCGGAAGGCACGGCCTTCGCCGATGGCTCCGAGGGTGCGGTCGACGTGTTCTACTTCCCCGACATCAATGGTGACAAGCCCGTACTCGGCGCTGGCACTCTTGCGGCGGGCTTCAACAACGACCCGGCAACGATGGCGCTCCTGAAGTACATCTCGACGCCAGAGTACGCCGCGGCACGTCAGACCGCCCAGGCGGCGGCAAAGGGTGGAGGCGGGGCATTGTCCGGCTTCCTCTCGCCGGCCAAGAACCAGGACCTGTCGGTCTACCAACCGCTGGAACAGTCGTTCCTCGACATCCTGGCGAACGCCAAGATCGTGCGTTTCGATGCGTCCGACCTGATGCCCGCCGACGTCGGCTCCGGCACTTTCTGGACCGAGGGCGTTTCGGCGGTGACCGGTGCGATTACGGCCCAGGAAGCGGCCGACACCATCGAGGCCTCCTGGCCGAGCTGAGCAGTACGCAACACCTGATCACCTCACGGTGATCGACCGACCGGGGCACTGGCACTATGGTGTCGGTGCCCCGGTTCGCTTTTCCGGGGGTTCTACTGGGGGGTAGAGAAGTCATGGGGAAGATCATCTCGACGCTGGTCACCGTCGTCGTCGCCGTCGGCATCTTCGGCGGGCTGTGGGTTGCGCTCAACCTGCTCTTCAACCAGGTGAGGTACCGCTGGACTCGATTCAGCACGCTCGCGTTCGGCGTGATCGGCTTCCTGATCGGCGTCGTGCTGTCGGGAAACCAACTCACCGTCGGATCCGTCGGCGGATTCCTCAACTGGGTGTGGCTGCCCGCTGTGCTCGCCGTGGCCTGTGGCGCGGTGGGATTCGTGCTGTCGACCACCGAGAACCCGCAGCGCAGAATGCTCGTCGGCACGTTCTCCGGCGCGGCGATCGGCGGGGGGATCGGCGCCCTGATGCGATCCGAATACTGGCCGAGCATCGAGATCGGCCCGCTCGTCGGGTTCGTTGCCGGCTGGGTGGTCGCCGGGGTGGTCCTTGCCAAGCTCTTCCACGGCCATGTCGTCAACGGTGCACTCATCGGAGGGGCTATTGGATGGATCTGGGGCGCCTGGCTGGCCAGCGACCTCGGTGACGGCTCGATGGTCGAGTCGATCATCGCGACCGTTGTCCCCTTCACGTTGATCGGAATCCGGCTCGGACGAACCACCAACCCCGACAGCGTGAAGCGCGCCAGCATCGACAACAGCTCACGGGCCGTGATCTTCCTCACCCCTGCGCTGCTCTTCATCTTCGTCACCCTGGTGGTGCCGACTCTGCGCACGATCTACCTGTCGTTCTTCGACCGCGGCGGCGATGCCTACGTCGGGCTGGCGAATTATCGGGCGACGTTCGCCGACCCGAACACCTGGGATACGTCGGGCTTCTCGAACTTCTTCACCAGCCGGCTGTTCTACATCGGCATCCTCTTGTTGATCGTCGCCCTGATCACCGGCATCCGGATGAAGCGGACGACGGGACGAGCGGTCGAGCTCGGCAACCCCACGGCTGCGCCTCTGATCGTGGGCGGACTGCTCCTGGCGTTCGCCCTGCTCACGGCGCTGCGCGGCACGATCGTGAACAACCTGTGGTGGGTGGTGACGGTCACGTGTGCGTCGACCTCACTCGGCCTCGCCGTCGCCGTGCTCGCCGACAATCGCCGCGGCGAGAAGTTCGCCAAGTCGATCATCTTCATGCCGATGGCGATCTCGCTCGTCGGAGCCGCGGTCATCTGGCGCTTCATGTACCAGTCGCGTGAAGTCAGCCAGAACCAGACGGGCGTGTTGAACGCCCTGTGGGTCGCTCTCGGGCGACTCAGTACCGGCAGTGGATGGCCGACGCTCATCGTCGCTGTACTCGCCGGCATTCTGCTCGTGTCGCTTGTGATCGTGATTGCCCGACAGCTCGTCCGTCAGCAGTATGCGAAGGCGGTCGTTCCCGCAATCCTGGCGTTGTTCGTCGGCTGGTTCTTCCTGCGCTACATCGGCTCGGGCGTCGGCGGCTACACCACGGCCACCAACGGCGAGACTGTGCCGCAGACGATCTTCTTCCTCCAGGAGATCCCCTACAACAGCTTCTGGCTGATGGTCATCCTCATCTGGATCCAGGTCGGCTTCGCGATGGTCATTCTGTCGGCGGCGATCAAAGCCGTTCCCGACGAATTGATCGAAGCCGCCCGCATCGACGGCGCGACCACCTCGCAGATCTTCTGGCGGGTGACGCTGCCCCAGATCGGCACCACCATCGGCGTCGTGGTGACCACCTTGATCGTGCTGATCATGAAGGTGTTCGACATCGTGAAGGTCACCACCAACGGCAACTTCGGCAGTCAGGTGCTCGCCAACGACATGTACACCAGGGCGTTCAGCAACTTCGACATCGGACGCGGTGCGGCACTCGCCGTGATCCTCTTCGTGGCCGTTCTTCCTGTCATGTACATCAACATCCGTCGCACGCAGGAGAGCTGAGATGAACACACCGATCATCACCGATCCGAACAGTGGCTCCGATCCGATCCACGGATTGTCGGCGCGTGACGTACTCGGCGACGAGCACGGCCAGAAGCCCGGTGTCGGCGGGCGTGTCTACGGGCTGCTGCGGGGCATCCCGGCATGGGTGCTGTGGCTGATCGTCATCGTGTGGAGCATTCCGACGATCGGGCTCTTCATCAACTCGTTCCGCCCGCGTGACCTCCAGCGCGCCTCGGGCTGGTGGACGGTGTTCCAGGAGCCGAGCCAGTTCACACTCGAGAACTACGACACCGTGCTGAGCTCGAGCGCCACGGCCTCGCTGACCGACTCTCTGTTCAACTCGTTCGCCATCGCCATACCGGCGACGGTCATCCCGATCGCGATGGCGGCGTTCGCGGCGTACGCATTCGCCTGGATCGATTTCCGGGGCCGCAAGTGGCTGTTCATCGCGACGGTGTCACTGCTCGCAATCCCGCTGCAGGTGGCGTTGATCCCGCTGCTGCAGTTGTACGTCGGTGGCGCCCACTTCACGTTCCCGATCATCGACAAGACGATCACGTTGATCCCCGACTTCGACCTGGCGGGCACCACGACGGCGGTGTGGCTCACCCACGCCGGCTTCGCTCTGCCGTTCGCCATCTTTCTGCTGCACAACTACATCTCGCAGCTGCCCAAGGATCTGTTCGAGGCAGCGAGGATCGACGGCGCCGACCACTTCACGATCTTCTGGCGATTGGTACTGCCATTGTCGGTGCCGGCACTTGCGGCATTTGCGATCTTCCAGTTCCTGTGGACGTGGAACGACTACCTGATCGCCAACACCATGGCCGGCTCGAATCCCGACGCCACACCCACGACCATCCGCATCGCCAACCTCGCCGGCGACTTCGGACGAAACGAACACCTCCTGCCGGCAGCCGGATTCGTGCAGGCGTTCGTGCCGATCGTGGTGTTCTTCGCCCTCCAGCGATACTTCGTGCGGGGCCTGCTCGCCGGATCCGTCAAGGGCTGACGGGCTCGCTCCCCCGACGCCTCGGATAGTTTCGACGACGTTGTGTGCGCTGGGGAGCGCTGGGGGCTCCCGAACGCACACGACGTCCGGCGGTCACCAGGTCTCGGACTAGGTTGGCCTCATGAGTCTCGTCAATCGCGACCTGCGAACACTCGGGTCGCTCGCACCG
>JBGTEH010000650.1:0-13140 GCA_041747915.1 Ilumatobacteraceae bacterium | reverse complement strand
CCGGGGGCGGGGAGGTCGCCATCGGCCGCGGTGGGATCGGCGGCCGCGGCAGCTTCAGCAGCGGCCGCCTGCGCTGCCACGACGCCAGGGTTCGGTTGGGCGCGCGCTGCTGCTTCGTTGTTGCGCAGTTGCGCCTCGACCCACTTCGAGATCGATGCTTGCTGTTGTGCCTCGAGCGCCCTCACCACGGCTTCGTCGGTGAGCCGCTTCTCCTCGATCTCACGGAGGCGTTCGACCTCGGCCTCGGCGGCGGCCTGGAGTTGGGTGAAGACCTCCTGCTGCTGTTCGACATCGCCGCGTCGATCCTCGAGTTCGCGTTGATTCGCCGCGAGTTGCTTCTGGGCCAGCTCGAACTCGTCGAGTGAGCTGCTTCCAGCGTCGGTGACGACATCCACGAGGACGTCTGCCTGGACTTGATCCTTCGGGGCTTGGAGGCCGGTGAGCAGCGGGATTCCCTTCGATCCGCTGGTGGCGAAACGGGCGAGGGCGACGGCCTCGACATCGTCTCGCAGACGATCCACCCGATCCTGCAGCACGATCTCGTCGCGCTCGAGCGAGGTGGCCTGGTCCTGCAGCACCTCGAGATCGGACTGTGCTTCCAGGAACGCGGCCGCTGCGGCATTCGCCTGATCGCGTGCCGCTTGGATGTCGCGTGCGGCCTGCGCTGCCTCGTCGTCGGTGGTCTGTGCGGATGCTGTCGACTCAGCGACGAAAGCCATCGTGCCAACCGCTCCGAGCGCGAACAAAACGACGACGCCCCACCGAGCGAACCGATGGTCGTGGGGCATATGAGGCATCATGATAGTTGACATCGGATGAATGGGACGGGCGGGTCGCCGAACCCGCCGACCCTTTGGCCATCGGCACGCAACGCGTCCAGCTTGAACGAACATCCGGGTTCGACAGCGCCACAGACGTCAGCTTCACGCACGCGTCCTTTCCGCGGTCGGCCGGCGCTCCGTTAGCGTTGCCGCCCATGACTGATCTCGGATTCGACGGCAAGGTAGCGATCATCACAGGTGCCGGTGGTGGCCTCGGCAAGCAACACGCGCTGATGATGGCCGCTCGCGGAGCACTCATCGTGGTGAACGACCTCGGCGGAGCGGTCGACGGCACGGGCCGCGGCAAGGGAGCGGCCCAGCTCGTCGTCGACGAGATTCACGCCGCTGGAGGCGAGGCCGTGGCCAACACCGACTCGGTCGCCACACCCGAGGGTGGGGCCGCAATCGTGCAGAGTGCCGTCGACGCGTTCGGCAAGGTCGACATCGTCGTCAACAACGCAGGCATCCTGCGCGACAAGTCGTTCCACAACATGGACGCCGACCTGTTCGACCCAGTGATCGCCGTGCACCTGCGTGGAGCGTTCAACGTCACCCGGCCGGCGTGGAAGATCATGCGGGAGCAGGGGTACGGCCGCATCGTGTCGACATCGTCGGCGGCGGGAATCTTCGGCAACTTCGGCCAGGCCAACTACGGCGCCGCCAAAATGGGTCTCGTCGGGTTCACCAACGTGCTGGCCATCGAGGGCGCGAAGCACAACATCAAGGCCAACGCCATCGCGCCCCTCGCGCTCACGCGCATGACCGAAGA
Organism: Ilumatobacteraceae bacterium; assembly: GCA_041747915.1. Lineage (GTDB taxonomy): Bacteria > Actinomycetota > Acidimicrobiia > Acidimicrobiales > Ilumatobacteraceae > Sva-07. The sequence continues at coordinate 11,550 of JBGTEH010000650.1, read as the reverse complement.
CATCCTCGGCGGCCTCGGCGAGAAGCTGCAACCCGAACTCATCTCGCCGCTCGTCACCTACCTCGCCCACGAGTCGTGCGAAGCGACCGGGCGAGTCTTCTCGGTCGGCGGCGGGCGCGTCGCCGAGGTGTTCATCGCCGAGACGGTCGGCTACACCAACACCAGCGATCTGAGTCCGGAGGATCTCGCCGCGCATTGGGGCGATGTCACCTCTCAGGAGGGATACGCAGTCCCCGCCACCATCGCCGACGAGACCGCGCTCTTCCTGAAGGCTCTCGCCTGAGGTCGAGACGCGGATCCGACCCGCGTCTCAATCGAGATGGGGCCGACGGGCGATGGCGAAGACCGACAGGCCCGCTGGCAAGTCGACGTGACGAACCGCGGAGCGCTCGATCCGAGCCATCGCCGCCAGCGTTCCTCCGAGTCCGCCGCCGTTGCGATCGAGATCGCTCGACGATTCTCCCCGCTCGAACACGGCCTTGACCGCAGCTGGGGGAACGAGGAACGAGTACGCGCCCGATGCGCGGACGACGTCGAGTCCTGCCCGTGACAGCAGCCCCGAAAGATCGCTGCGCGCGAATCGTCGGGCCGAATGGGTGACGCGGTCGTGGGCTCGACGAAGGCGACGAACACCCGGCTCCCACAGACACACGACCCCGCCGGGCCGAACCACTCGGGCGAGTTCGGCGACGACGACTGCCGGGTTCGGAATCGACTGGTGACACAGCACCGTCACACACAGGCACACGTCCATCGACGCCTCGGCGAACGGCAGGTGTTGAGCATCAGCGGCGACCAGGCCGAGCTGGTCGTGACGCTCGCGATTGAGCTCCAGCGCCAGAGGCATGAAGTCACACGCCACCAGGTCGCCGTGGTCGGCGAGCCATGCACCGGTCGCGCCGGTGCCGGCGCCCACATCGAGGAAGCGACCGCCGCTCCGAACGTCCTCCGCGAGTACGTCCTGAAGCAGCCGCCGCGTCGACTCGTACCACCAGTGAGAGTGCTCGACCTCCGCCATGCGGCGGTACTCATCGACCTCCACGCCACCCCTCGACCTTCTACTCTGGGCCGGCATGGCCACAATGGATTCGCAGGTTACGGAACCAATCGTTCCGACCGCGCGATCCACGCGATTGCGCGCGGTGTTCCCGTTCCGCTCGGTCGTGCTGCCGTGGCTGATCGTGCGGATCCTCATCGTCCCCGTGCTCGTGGTCAACGCCCCATCGACGGTACGGCTCGGAAACCTGTTGGCGATGGACGGCGGTTGGTTCAGGCTGATCGCGCTCGACTGGTACGACCGTCCCTACGTGCCCGGCGGATTCTCGGAGTACCCGTTCTTCCCGCTGTTTCCCGCTGCCGGAGGGGCGCTCATGCAACTCGGCGTGCCATCGACAGTCGCTCTCGCCGGCCTGTCGTGGATCGCCGCCCTCGTCGCCATGGCCGGGGCAAGATTGTTGGCACTCAGACACTTCGGCGGGCGCACCGCCAGCTTGGCCCCGTGGGTGTTGGCGCTCGCCCCGGGGGGGCTCACGCTCTTGCTCGGCTACTCGGACTCGTTCTACCTCGCTGCGTTGATCTGGGCGGTCCTCGCTGTGGAACGCCGACATTGGTGGTTGGCAGGCATCCTGGCGGCGTGCGCAACGGCGAGCCGACCGAACGGCGTGATCGCCGTCGCCGCGGTCCTTGCGATTGCGATCACGATGAGAGCGGGCATCCGTCAGATCGCCGCGCTCGTCGTGCCGTCGGCACTCGTGCTGCTCGGGTGGACGGTCTTTCTCCGCGAGGCCACCGGAGATCCTCTCGTCTTCTGGTCGGCAAAGGCCGGCTGGGACGAACTGACACTCGTCGAGTTCCTCACCGACGTGGCGGATCAACCGCTGGCGCTGTTCCACATCGCGTGGTTCACGTTCTTCGCGATCGCCTACGCCACCGGTGTGCGCCGCCAGCCGCCGGCATGGATGGTGATCGTGATCCTCGGCGTCGTGCCAGCGCTCGCGCTGGGCGTGATCGGGCTCGCTCGGTACTCGGTACTCGCGTTCCCGATGACCTTCGCGGTCGCCGACGTACTCGCCAACCGACCACGCTGGATCGTCGTGTCGCTGTTGTCGACGTCGGCGATCACGACCGTGATCTTTGCTCGTCTCGTCGTGGTCGCATCGTGGATTCCCTGACTCCCGACCGCGTCCGAATTCCGCGGTGCTCCGTCGTGGGACGACGTAGATTGCCGGTCCTGTGATCACGACCGATGCTGACCTTGCCGTACCGCTCGCCGGCACCCGTTGCCTGGTCACCGGCGGTCTCGGCTTCATTGGCTCGAATCTCGTGAACCATCTGCGAGTCGCGGGCGCAGACGTGGTCGTCGTCGATGCCTTGGTTCCCCAACACGGTGGAGACCGGTCGAATGTGCCCAGCGACGTCGACGTGCTGATCGCCGACATCGGTGACCCTGCCGTCGGCGACTTCGCAGTCGGTGCTCAGGTGGTCTTCAACGTCGCCGGACAGGTCAGCCACCTCGAGTCGATGACCGACCCGATGCGCGACCTCGAGCTGAACGTGCGGAGCCACCTCCGTTTGCTCGAGACCCTGCGCCGCAGCGCCCCCGACGCAATCGTCGTGCAGACATCGACGCGGCAGGTGTACGGCCGCCCCCGATACCTTCCCGTCGACGAGCTTCATCCGACGGTACCCGTCGACGTCAACGGGGTCGACAAGCTGGCGTGCGAGCAGCTGCACATGGTCTATTCCAACGTGCACGATCTGCATGCGACATCACTGCGGCTCACCAACGTCTACGGGCCGAACCAACACCTCGGTCGTGATGGATTGGGGTTCCTCCCGGTCTTCGTTCGCCGAGCGCTGCTCGGCGAACCGATCGAGTTGTTCGGTGACGGATCGCAGCTGCGCGACTGCCTCCACGTCGACGACGTGTGCGATGCACTCGTGCGAGCAGCGACCCGCGCCGGCACCGCCGGGGAGGTGTTCAATCTCGGTCACCACGAGGTGTTGCCGCTGTCGGAGATCGCACGGCTGACGATCGATGCCGCTCGCACCGCCAGCACGGTGAGCTGCGTTCCGTGGCCCACCGACCTGGAACGAATCGACATCGGCAGCTTCCAGGGCGACTACACGAAGGCCACCGATGTCCTGGGGTGGACACCGCAGATTCACTTCGCCGATGGAATTCGCTCGACCCTCGATCACTACCGGTCGGTGACGTGATCGCATTCCTCGACCTGAGCCGCGCCATGTTGCACCACCGTGCGGCCTATCTCGAAGCCGTCAGCCGAGTGATGTCGTCAGGCACCGTCCTCCTCGGAGACGAGACGACGGCGTTCGAGTCCGAAGCCGCTGTCACATTCGGTGTCGCCCATGCGGTGGCCGTGTCGAGCGGCGCGGCAGCGCTCCAAGTCACGCTTGCCGCGCTGGGGATCGGGCCGAACGACGAAGTGATCGTCCCGGCGTTCACCGCGGTTCCCACCGTGTCCGCGGTCTGCGCGACCGGCGCGCGACCCGTGTTCGTCGACGTCGAGCCCGGATCCGGGTTGATCGACATTCCCATGGCTCTGGACGCGATGGGTCGGTCCACCCGGGCGATCGTGCCCGTTCACCTGTTCGGGGCGCCGGTCGCCACCGGCGAACTCATCGATTGCGGGGCCGGAGTGGTCGAGGACGCAGCGCAGGCCCATGGCGCTGCACGAACGCGAGGTTCCGCGGCCGTTGCATACTCGTTCTACCCCACCAAGAACATGGGCGGCATCGGCGACGGCGGGCTGGTCGCCACCGACGATGCCGATCTGGCATCGACAATCAGACGGCGGCGGGTGCACGGGATGACCGAGGGATACGTGCACATCGACATCAGCCAGAACTTCCGGCTGAGCGAACTCGAAGCCGCGTGGCTGCGCCTTCAACTCCCAGACCTCGCCGACGGCAACGCGCGACGCGCCACCATTGCGCGGCACTACCGCAGCGTCGCACCACATCTCCGCTGGCAGGACGACGATCCGCACCACGTGCACCATCTCTGCGTCGCCCGATTCACCGACCGCGAGTCCGCACGCCAGCGCCTGGCCGAACTCGGCGTGGGAACCGCGATCCACTACCCGCTCGCGCTGACCCAGCAGCCTGCCTACCGCGAATTCACGACTCGTGCGTGCCCGCAGGCCGAGGCGTGGGCGGCGGAGTGTGTGAGCCTTCCGTGTTCGCCCCACCTCACCGATGCTGAAGTGGACAAGATCGGCGATGCCCTGGGACACCTGAAATCGTGATGCGTCGCAACCCCGAGGTCGGCTCGGTGTCGGCATTCTTTCCCTGCTACAACGACGAACTCGCCATTACGCGCATGGTCCTCGACGTGCGTGACGCGCTGGTCGGCAGCGTCGACGAGTTCGAGATCATCGTCGTCGACGATGGTTCCAGCGACGATTCCGTTCGTGTTCTCGAGGAGCTCCGGGTGAGTTGTCCCGAGCTGCGCATCGTGCAGCACGGGACGAACCGGGGATACGGAGGCGCGCTGCGTTCCGGTTTCGAGGCTGCCACCCTGCAGTGGACGTTCTACACCGACGGCGACGCCCAATACGACTCGTCAGAGATCGTCCGATGCATCGACGCCGCACGCTGCGATGTCGACGTCGTACAGGGGTGGAAGATCGGCCGCGGCGACCCCTGGTATCGCAAGGTGATCGGTCGCACCTATCACCACACGGTGCGGATCCTGTTCGACCTGCACGTTCGCGACACCGACTGCGATTTCCGCCTCATTCGAACCTCCCTGCTGGATCGAGTCGAGTTGACGTCGACGTCGGGCGTGATCTGTGTGGAGATGATGCGCAAGTTCGAGGGTGCCGGTGCACGATTCGTCGAGGTGGGCGTCAGCCACCGGGCACGACCACACGGCCGCTCGCAGTTCTTTCGGCTCCCGGCGATCGCCAGTTCGGCCCGACAGCTGTTGACCCTGTGGTGGCGCCTCGTGATCGTCGAACGCCGAACCGACGCAGCGCCCTGAGCGCCGAGTCGTTGCGATGAAGAATGCGGCGACACACTGACGCTGTGATCTCGGTCGAGGAGTTCCAGCACGAGGCGGCCGAGTGGCTGAGCGAGAACCGGACGGAGGCACCACGTGACTACGGAGCGATCTGCCCGCCCGACGTCGTCGACGCCGGTCTCGAGTGGCAACGTCACTTGACGGATGCGGGGTGGGCGGGCATCCACTGGCCGGTCGAACACGGCGGTCGCGGCCTGACAGCTGAACACAACGGCGCCTGGCTTCTCGAATGTGCGCGCGCCGGGGTCCCGGCCGTGTTCAACATGGTCGGCTTCGTCCTTGCTGGCGGCGCGGTCATGCGATACGGCTCGCCCGAGCAACAGATCCTTCACCTCCGATCGACGCTCGAGACCGATCACCTGTGGTGTCAACTCTTCTCCGAACCCGGTGCTGGAAGCGACCTCGGGTCACTCGTCACGCGATCCGAGCTCGACGGCGACAGGTTCGTCGTCAACGGGCAGAAGGTGTGGTGCTCGGGCGGTCGGTATTCGAACTGGGGCATTCTGATGGCGCGTACCAAGCCGCTGGCCCCCGGGGGTGTCGGCAAACACGACGGGATCTCGTTCTTCCTCTGTCCCATGACCCTCCCGGGGATCGAGGTGCGACCACTGAAGCAGATGACCGGTGAGTCCGAGTTCGACGAAGTGTTCTTCACCGACGTCGAACTCCCCACCGCCAGCCTGCTCGGGCCGCTGCACGGCGGATGGGGCGTGGGGATGGCCGTTCTGACGAGCGAACGAGGGCACATCGGCACGTCGGTGATCGGTCTCGAACGACGCCTCGAACAGATGACGCGCCTCGCCGACGGGAGGGAACTGAACTCCGTCGAACGCCAGGCGTTGGCCGCGTTGATCGGTCGGGGCTCGGCGACGAGGGCGATGGCCCAACGCCAGGGGCCGATCGCATCCACTGCGGCGTCGTTGATGAAGCTCGCCATCACCGAGATGATGTTCGATGTCGCGATGCTGCGCGGAGGCGTCGCCGGCGCTGATGCCTTGCTCGACGGCCCGGACGCCGGCGGAATGCTGGCCGCCCCGGGCGGACGGATTGCCGGCGGCACCAGCCAGGTGCAACGCAACATCATCGGCGAGCGCCTGCTCGGCCTGCCCCGCGAACCCCGCCCCATGTAACGCTGGTGTCTGACACCAGCGTTACATGATTCGGCGCGGGGGGTGGGGGGTCGCCATGATGGGCCGGTGCGGGTGATGTCGTCGGATCATGTGAGCGTCGCGATCCACGAGTTCGGCGGAACCGGACCACCACTGCTCTTCTCGCACGCCACCGGGTTCCACGGGTACTGCCATCTCCCCATCGCCGACGAACTCGCCGACGGTTTCACGTCGTACGCCCTCGACCACCGCGGGCACGGTGACACCGCCCGCCCCGACGACTGGCCGGTCGACTGGGAGCGCTACGGCGACGACTGTCTTGCGGCGGCACGTGCTGTCGCACCCGATGGCGGGCTCGTCGGCTTCGGGCACTCGATGGGGGGTGCCTCGTTGCTGATGGCGGCCCATCGCGAGCCGGGACTGTTCGATCTGATCGTCGCGTTCGAGCCGATCGTGTTCCCTCCCCGAGATCCAGACTCGCCGGCAGGCAATGGACCCACGCTGTCCGTCGGGGCCCGCAAGCGCAGAGCGACGTTCGACTCGTTCGACCACGCAATCGCCAACTACGCCTCCAAGCCGCCGATGATGACCTTCGACGCCGACGTGCTGCGGCTCTACGTGGCCCATGGATTTCGTCCTTCGCCCGAAGGAGTGCGCCTGAAGTGCGACCCCGAACACGAGGCACGGACGTTCGACAGCGGCAGCAACGACTCGACATGGCAGCGACTGCCCGAGATCGACACTCGGGTGATCGTCCTGGCGGGCCAGGTCGAATGGGTCGGCCCGGCGGCGATCGCATCGGAGATCGCGAGTCGCCTCCCTCACTCGACCTTCGTGCAGCGCGACGAGTGGAATCACTTCACACCGCTCGTCGACCCGAACGCGATGGCGTCGATCATCGCCGACGCCACACGCTGAGTCGTGTGGGTCGGATCGGTGTTCCGACGAGTCACGGCGGCACCCGAACCCTGCGACACCCCCGCTCTACGATGGTGCCATGACCAACGTCGCGGAGTCCGCTCGAACGTTCCCGGTGCCGACATCGCTGTCGCCGTCGCGCGTGTCGGCGTTCACGTCGTGTCCGATGCAGTTCCGCTTCGCCAGCATCGAGAAGTTGCCCGAAGCACCAGGTCCGGCGACCACGAAGGGCAGCATCGTCCACCGTGCACTCGAGTTGCTGTTCGTGCGCCACGCCGCCGATCGCTCGCCGGCCGCGCTCGCCCACGACATGGACACCGCACTTGCGGAGTACCGGTCAGATCCCGACTATGTCGGTCTGCGGCTCGACGAGACCGCCGCGCAGAAGTTCGACCGCGACTGCCACGGCCTCATCGACAAGTACTTCGCCATGGAGGACCCGACCACGATCCGCGAGATCGGGCTCGAGCTCTGGATGGAGGCCGAGGTCGGAGCGCTCACGTTGCGCGGCATCATCGACCGGCTCGAACTCGATGACGACGGCGAATTGGTCGTCACCGACTACAAGACGGGTCGCGCCCCATCGGGCAACTTCGAGCAGAAGAGCCTCGCCGGAGTGCACTTCTATTCGTTCCTCTGCGAGGCGGTCTTCGGTCGACGCCCCGCCAAGATCCGGCTCATGTACCTGTCGTCCGGTGAGACCATCGAGACCGTGCCGTCGGCGCAGTCGGTGAAGTTCATCACCACCCGTACGACTGCGGTGTGGTCGGCAGTCGAACGGGCGTGCCTGACGGGCGACTTCCGACCCCGCCAGAGCAAGCTGTGCGACTACTGCTCGTTCCAGCAGTGGTGCCCCGCATTCGGGGGCGACCCGTCGCTCGCTGCCACCGAGGCAGTGGCTGCCCACGAAGCCCTGCTCGCCGAGCCAATGGGCACCGCATGACCGAATCACTCGCGGTCGAGCCCGTCGCCATCGTGCCGGGACAGGGTCAGTTCGGCCCGACAGTCGACAGGTTCGACGCCAGGGTCGACGAACTGCTCGAACTCGTGCGGGGCCATCCGCTCGCCGACACGCTCTTCAGCACCGCCAGCCACGTTGGCGACTTCAGCATGGTCTGGCATGCCATCGGGATCGTGCGCGGTCTCGCGAAAGGCCGCGCCGACCAGGTGATCGTGCTCGCAGTGATGCTCGGCGTCGAGAGCCTCGTGGTCAACCAGGGGGTCAAGCGGCTCTTTCGTCGCGAACGCCCGACCCAGACGGGCGACGACCGGCTCCAGGTTCGGCGCCCGGCAACCTCATCGTTCCCGTCGGGTCACGCCAGTTCCGCTGCGTTCGCCGCCACCGTGCTCGCCGGATGGGACGCGCCGGCACTCACGTTGGTGTGGTACGAGGTTGCCGCAATCGTCGGCATCAGCCGGGCGTACGTTCGCATCCATCACGGCTCCGATGTCGTGGCTGGCGCCGTCGTCGGCACGCTTCTCGGCCTGATCGGGCGTCGGATCGCCCGTCGCCTCGCGCCCTGACCGGCGTTCATCCCGAAAGTTTCCGCCAGATGCGCGCTCAGCGCGCACCCAGAGGAGAGTTTCGGAGGTGAGAGGGGTGTCGGAGGTACAGACGCGGCGTTACCGTGGTGGCACCCGCGACGCTCAGACAGCGTCGGTGGTGACGGGTTCGATCGTGTCGACCAGCGCGGTCGGCTCGGCGGTGAGCAGCGTGCGCACGTCGAGCAACAGATCGGCAACTTCACCCGTCGACACGAGTTCGCGTTGCATCATTCGGGCCAAGGCGCCATCGATGACGCTCAGGGCTTCGGTGATCACGGCCTCGTTGCTGGAGTCGATGCGCTCATCAGTCATTGGCTGACACGGTACCTGTGTCCGGGCGGTCGCGCGCGCACCTTCGGCTCGATGTCGAAGGTGTCACACAACGTTTACACGTCGGGCACCCGCCTGACGGACGGGCTCGTGCGGATCTCGCCGCCCTACGATGCGCTCATGGACTTCAGCGGACGCAACGTCGTGGTGACCGGAGCGGGTCGTGGAATCGGCGAGGCGCTCGCCCGCGAGTTCCACTCACGAGGCGCCAACGTCGTGGTCGCCGATCTCGCCGGGGCCGACGACGTGGCGGCGGCGCTCGAGCGGGCGACGGCGATCACCGCGGATGTCAGCACAGAAGCGGGGAATCGGGCGTTGGTCGATGCCGCCCGCGACGCTTTCGGGTCGATCGATCTGTTCTTCTGCAACGCAGGCGTCGGAGTGGGGCGCGGCGTGATCGAGACCCCCGAGGACGATTGGGACCTCGCCTTTGCGGTCAACGTCCACGCCCATCGATGGGCCGCCAAGTATCTGCTTGCCGACTGGCTCGAGCGCGGCGAGGGATACTTCTGTTCGACTGCGTCGGCGGCTGGGCTGCTGATGCAGATCGGCTCTGGTCCGTACACACTCACCAAACGGGCGGCGGTTGCGTTTGCGGAATACATGGCGGTGACCTACGGCGATGCGGGAATCAAAGTGACGTGCCTGTGTCCTCAAGGTGTCAACACCCAGATGTTGCATGCCGGTGACGACGCGACGTCGGGGAGCAACGTGGTCAAGGCCGCTGGTGTCGTGCTGGAACCCGACGACGTCGCCCGGGAGGTCGCCGACACGATCGAGGCCGAGCGCTTCTTCGTTCTCCCCCATCCCGAAGTTGCCGACTACATGACCCTCAAGGCCACGGACCCCGAACGGTGGCTCGGCGGAATGCGCAAGCTCCAGCGGCGCACCATCGGCGCTTGACGAACCGTGCACCGCTCGCCCGCGTCGCTCGCCCGTCTCGGGTTGCGCATGGGTGAGCCGATCCGGTTCCGCCGTCACGATCGGGGCCGGTGGGTTCAGGGACGGGTCATGGGCATCGAATCCGACGGAAGCATCAGCCTGCGCGACCCCGACGGCTCGGCGCGTTCGCTACGCGCTGACCGGGTCGAGATCCGCCGTCCTGGATCGCGGGGCCGTTTGCGTTGGCGAGTCGTGAGCGAGGTGGCCGTCACCTGGGAGCAGCTCGAGATGTTCAGCGAATGACGCACCAACGGCGACAGGGCAGATCAACGATCGCAGAGTGCCTTCCAACCCGACATCGGTCGACGCGGGTGCAGTGGCCGAACAGCCCCGGTTCAGATCGGCGAACGCGCGGTGAGGCGCAGGCCGAGATCGGTACGGTCCACCTCCATCGCGAAATCGAACGCATCGATCGTGGCGGCGAGTTCGATGTCGAGTGGATCGCAGTGCTGCGGGCCGAGCGCAAGCGTTCTCGCCGCCTCGTCGGAGGCCAACAGCGCCACTGCGGTGCCTGATGAATCGAGCGGAAGCCGCAATCGGGCCCGCTCGATCAGGTCAGCTGTCATCTCGTCGTCGGCGCCGCTGGCCTCTGGTCGGTCCTCGAATCGGCCGGTGATCACGTACGTCGGCTCGCCGAGCCCTGCGTTCTCGACGGCACGGGCCGTGGCCGACGCACACGCCAGGCTCGCCGCCCACAATCGATCGGCGCCGGTCGCTGCCACGACACCACGGGTGCCCGCAGATGTTCGCTGCACCAGAGTGCGGCCATCGAGGTCGGCTCGCCCGACCATCGCCGGCGAATTGGGGAAGTCGAATCCCTCGGGTCGCCGACCGTGGTCTTCGCCGAGTGCGATCGTGCCGGGATGGGACGCCTTGAAGGCGAGGGCCTCGTCGACCTCGCCCACGAGGTAGATCTCGGCGGCGCCGGATCCGAACGCGTATGCCGCTGTCGTGAAGGCGCGAATGACATCGATGACGACCACGGGCCCACCGACACCATCGAGTTCCCATCGGGCGAGACGTCGGGCCGTCATCGCCCACCTGCACAGTCGACGATGGTTGCGGTGATGTACGACGCCTCGTCAGAGGCGAGCCACATGATCGTGCGGGCCACTTCGGTCGGATCACCGCCTCGCTGCATCGGCACCGACGGCGCGACCCGATCGACTCGACCGGGCTCGCCACCGCTCGCGTGGATGCCGGTGCGGATCACGCCCGGACGCACCGCGTTGACCCTGATTCCCTCCGTCGCCACCTCGCGGCCCAGCCCGATCGTCAGCGTGTCGATGGCCGCCTTGCTCGCCGCGTAGTCGACGTACTCCCCCGGGCTGCCGAGGTAGCTCGCCGCCGAGGACACGTTCACGATCGCGCCACCCGTGCCTCCGTGACGCGTCGACATCCGCCGCACTGCCTCGCGGGCGCAGGTGAACGCACCGATGACGTTGACATCGAGAAGTTGACGCCACCGTTCGACGGTCATCTCGTCGAAGCGCATCTGCGTGTGCAGGATCCCAGCGTTGTTCACGAGCACGTCCACGTGGCCCAATTCGTCGATCACCTGGTCGAACATCGCCAGCACGGACGCCTCGTCGGCCACGTCAGCCCGAACCGCCACGGCGCGAACGCCCGCGGCAATGCAGTCGGCGACGACGGCGTCGGCAG
>JBGTEH010000649.1:0-4273 GCA_041747915.1 Ilumatobacteraceae bacterium | reverse complement strand
CAGTACGCCCCGAATTCGGCGAGGTGCGCCCAGAGCTGGCCGGCATCCCACTGCTCGCCGGTGGCCTCGTCGGCGCCTGTGAGTCCCGCGGCCGGCGGCTTGTCCGCGTGGGCCACGAGGCGGGCGAGCACGTCGTCGATGAGGTCGAGGTGGTCAGCCACCAACATCGCGAGGTCGCCGGTGGGCAGCTGCCAAGTACTGGGGTCGATGTCGACGGCGACCTTCGCGAACGCGTCGAGGAAGCGACCGTTGGCGTGCCGGTCGGCGATCGTGACGCGCACACCGACGTCGCTGAACACTCGGGCGACGACGCCGAGGCGTTCCAGGCCGTTGCCGACGTCGTCCGATGCGGTACCGGCCGGCAGCCAGACGAAGTTGCCCTGCGGCTCGGGGACTCCCCATCCCGAGTGCCGCAGGGCAGACGTGACCCGTGTGCGTTCGGCGACGACGTCGGCCACGCGTGTTCGCATCTCGTGGTCGGCCGCAATGCTCGCGATCGCAGCACGTTGCGCGAGTCCGTTGACGGCGAACGGCAGGAGCACGCGGTCGAGTACGTCGACGACGGCGGGCTGCGCGATCGCATAGCCGATGCGGAGCGACGCGAGCGCGTGGGCTTTGGAGAAGGTGCGCAGCACGACCACGTTGTGGAACTGTTCGACGAGCGGCACCGCGCTCTGCACCCTGGGGTCGGTGACGAACTCGGCGTAGGCCTCGTCGATCACCACCAGACAGCCCAGCGGCACACGCTCGACGAATGCGACGAGGTCATCGGTGCCGACCACGGTGCCGGTGGGGTTGTTGGGGTTGGCGATCAGCACGAGCTTGGTGTGGGCGCTGACGGCGGCGGCGAGTGCGTCGAGGTCGATCGTCTGGCGTCGGAGTGCGACGGCAGTCTGGTCGGCGCCGACCAGCGACGCGAAGACCGGATAAGCCTCGAACGACGGCCAACCGAACGCCACGCCGTCGCCGCGTTCCGCGTAGGCCAGTGCGAGTTGCTGGAGCAGGCCGACCGAGCCGGCCCCGACGGTGAGATGGTCGACAGGGACCCCAGTGGCGACGGCGATTGCCTTGCGCAGTGCCGTCGCACGATGGTCGGGATAGAGCGACAGGTCGGGCGTGGCCGACTCGATCGCAGCGACCACCGACGGCAACGGTCCGAAGGGCAACTCGTTCGAGGCGAGCTTCACGACGTCGTCGATGCCGTGCTCCGCGGCGACCGTTGCCGCCGAGCGACCCGGCCGGTCCCCGGGCATGGCGAGCACAGCGGCGAGTGGACGGCCCGTCATCGGCGCACGGTCCTGCTGTTGACCGTGGCGACGCCGGTGGTCACAGATTGCCTCGTCGTTCCTGCTCGTGCTCGATCGACTCGAACAACGCCTTGAAGTTGCCTTCGCCGAAGCCGGTGGCGCCGCCACGCTGGATGATCTCGATGAACACCGTCGGCCGATCGGTGATCGGTTCGGTGAACAGTTGCAGCAGGTGTCCGTCGCTCTCGTTGTCGACGAGGATGCCGAGTTGTTCGAGGGCGTCCCACGGCACGTCGAGGAAGTCGAGGCGGTTGCGGACGTCGTGGAAGTACTCGTCGTTCGCCTCGAGGAAGCGCACGCCACGCGAGCGCAGCGCCGTGATCGCCTGCACGATGTCGCTGGTGCCGAGCGCGATGTGTTGCACGCCCGGGCCTCTGTAGGTGTCGAGGTACTCCTGGATCTGGCTGCGCTTGAGGCCAGGAGCCGGTTCGTTGAGCGGCATGGTGATGCCCGCGTCGTTGGTCATCACGGTGGATCGCAGGGCGCTGTACTCGGTGGCGATCTGATGCTCGTCGAAGTGGCGGAGCTGGCGGAAGCCCATCACGTCCTCGTAGAAGGCGACCCACTCGTCGAGCTTGCCGCTCTCGACGTTGCCGACGACGTGGTCGATGCGGTCGAGTCCGACGGGCAGCCCGGCGGGAGCGGGCGGCAGTCCGGTGGTCACGTAGCCCGGGCAGTAGTGGCCGTGGTAGTCGCGGCGGTCGACGAAGGTGTGCTTCGTCTCGCCGTACGTGCCGACGGCAGCAAGACGCAGCGTGCCGTCCTCGTCGGTGAGTTCGTACGGCTCGCGTACCGAGCGCGCCCCGCGGGCGACCGCCGCCTCGTAGGTGACAGTGGCGTCGTCGACGACGAAGGCGAGGTCCTGTGCGCCGTCGCCGTGCTCGCGAACGTGGGTCCAGATCGGCGAGTCGGGGGTGAGCCCGGCGGTGACGACGAAGCGGATGTCGCCCTGCTCCAGCAGGTACGAGGCGACATCGTCGCGCCCGGTCTCCGGCCCGGCGTAGGCGGTGACCCGGAAGCCGAAGGCGGCGGTGAGGAAGCCGGCGGTGGCGCGGGCGTTGCCGACGTAGAACTCCAGCGAGTCCCAGCCCTTCAGCCGCGATGCCGGTGCGGTCGCAACGGTGTCGAGAGTGGTCATGTCGTGTCCCCCAAATGAATGGTTGTCGAAGGCACATCCTCGCTCGGTGCTGCAGAACGTTCAACACTTCATCCGACGACTGTGCAGATTGTCTAGTCTCTGGTGATGCGGACGCAGGAACGTGGTCACGATGACCAGTGATCGGTGGGACGAGCTCGACGCGCGGCTGGTCGGTCTGCTGCGCTCGACACCGAATCTGCCCGTCGTCGAGATGGCCCGTCGGCTCGACGTTGCCAGGGGGACAGTGCAGGCTCGACTGGATCGGCTGATCCGTGACGGCGTGATCGTCGGCTTCGGTCCGGACCTCGATCGCGCAGCGGCCGGCTTCGGCGTGCTTGCCTTCGCGACGCTCGAGATCGCGCAGGGCAGCGACGCCCAGATCTTTGCCGGCCTCGACGACATCGCCGAGGTGTTGGAGGTCCACGCCGTCACCGGGCCCGGCGACCTCCACCTGCGCATCGTCGCACGCTCCAACGAGCACCTCCACGATGTGCTGCAGCGCATCCTGCAACTCCCCGGCATCACCCGCACCGAGACCCACCTCGCGCTGCACACCTCGATCGACCGCTCGGTCGCCGACCTCGTCGCCTCGTCGATCTGACCGCGGTGATGCTGGTGATCGATGCCGCCAACGTGATCGGGTCTCGGCCGACGGGTTGGTGGCGTGATCGGCCGGGAGCGGCACGACGCTTCACCGAACAGGTGCGGGCGACGGTCGCCGCCGGTGGGCTGGATCCACCCGTGACGGTCGTCCTCGAAGGCCAGTCCCGCCAGGGAGCCGACGAGTGCGACATCGATCGTGTCGTGGTGGTGCACGCGCCCGGCGAGGGCGATGACACGATCGCCGCAATCGCTGCAGCCCACGGGCAGCCGGTCGTGGTCACCGCCGACCGCGGCTTGGCCGAGCGGGTGCGGGCGGTCAACGGCACGGTCGTCGGGCCGACTTGGCTGCTGGACCGGCTCGTGGACTGACGCGCCGACGACCTGACACATCTCAGCGGAATACGTCCCGGAAACCGGGACCCATTCCGCTCAGAAATGAGGCCCGGCCCCGCGCCCGCCCTGGCCAGACCTGCTTCACGACCATTCGCCTGATCGCACCGAACTCGTAGCACGGCGCGGACAGAACGTCGTGCTCGACGGACTGACGACTCCGATGTCGATTCGGGACCGGCGTGACGTCTACGTGTGTCAGGCCGGCGCGGCGAGTCGAAGGCGCTTGGCCCGGTACTCGGCGTCCGTCAGCAACCCGTCGAGGTGCAGCGCGGTGACCGCCTGGAGCAGTGCCCCGACCTCGAGACCGCGAAGCGCTGACGGCGACAGCGGATGACCCACCTGGTCGCCACTCGGGACGTCGGGGTCACCCAGCATGATTTTCCATCGGCACGTGGGCCCCGAAACCTGAGCCTCTCCGAAAGAGGGCGACACCGGGAGGGCAAGTTGATATCATTGATAGCAGTGGCTCAGTTGATCGTGCGCAACCTCGACGAGGATCTCGTGCAACGTCTGAAGCGTCGCGCAGCTGTGCACGGCCGGTCGGCGGAGGAGGAACATCGCCGGCTCTTGCGCCAGGTGCTGCGACCGGAGGGCTTGGGCGAGGCGTTGTTGGCGATGCCGAACGTCGGCGACGACGCCGACTTCGAGCGCCAGGGCGACCTTCCACGCGAGCTCGACCTGCGATGAGCGCGGGGTACCTGCTCGACACGAACGTGGTGTCGGAACTGCGCAAGGGCGCGCGTGCCGACGCTGGCGTGCAGACATGGTTCGACGAACAAAGCGCCGACCAGCTCTGGCTGTCGGTGTTGGTGGTCGGCGAGCTGCGCCGTGG
>JBGTEH010000648.1:0-2887 GCA_041747915.1 Ilumatobacteraceae bacterium | reverse complement strand
GGGCAATGCGGTGTTCGTGCTGTATGCCCGCGACGTACTCGACCTGTCGGAGTTCGGCTACGGCGTGCTGCTCGTTCCCGGCGCCATCGGCGGCATCGTCGGCTCGTTGATCGCTCCGCGATTCCGGCGGTTCCCGCTGCGCGTGACGCTGTCGTGCGCTGTACTCGCTTCGGGTGCTTCGACGTGGCTGATCGCGGCCACCTCGATGCCCGTCGTCGCTGGGTTGTTGTCAGCGGTGTCGCTCGGCGCCGTGATGGTGTGGAACGTGTTGACCCTGGCGCTGCGCCAACGACTGATCCCCAACGAGATGCTCGGCCGTGTCGGCGCCAGCTATCGCTTCTTGGTGTTCCTGGGGATGCCGGTCGGAGCGCTGATCGGTGGCGTCCTGGCCTACAGCTACGGCGTGCGCTCGGCGATCTTCGTCAGCGGTAGCATTCTGATGTTCCTCGGCCTGGTGATCCCCGTCTTGCTCAAGGGCATCGAAGATGCCGAGAGCGACATCCCTTCAGAGGTGTGAGCGAATGGCCGTGAGCAGATCGTCGTAGGCGTCGAGCGCCTGGAACTGCGGGAATTCGGTGACGACGTTCGGTGGGGCGTGGAACAGGTAGCCGTGGTCGGCGGCCCCGAGCATGGCGGTGTCGTTGTAGCTGTCGCCGGCCGCGATCACGGTGTAGTTGAGCGACTGGAGAGCCTCGACGGAGTGCTGCTTCTGATTCGGTTGGCGTAGCCGGTAGTCGACGATCCGGTCGTGGTCGACCACCAAGCGGTGGCAGAACAGGGTGGGGAGGCCGAGTTGACGCATCAGCGGCTTGGCGAACTGCTCGAAGGTGTCCGACAGGAGGATCACCTGGGTGTCGTCGCGGAGCTCGTCGAGAAAGTCCCGGGCACCGTCGAGCGGATCGAGTCCGGCGATCACGTCCTCGATGAGCGACATCGTGAGTCCGTGCTCATCGAGCAAGTCGAGGCGGTAGCGCATGAGCACGTCGTAGTCGGGTTCGTCGCGCGTCGTGCGTCGGAGCCCGTCGACCCCGCTGCGTTCGGCAACGGCGATCCAGATCTCCGGCACGAGCACACCTTCGACGTCGAGCGTCACGATCGTCTGGCGCGGCGTCACCCGGCCAGTCTCGCCGCTGCACCCCCGCCTCACGAAAACGTGAGCTGGTGCGCCGCCGGTCGTGACGAGTCGGGCTCGATGAGCTCAGCCGTCGACGTGGGTGATCCGAGGCGGCGGCCGATTCGGGGCAGGGCACTCTTGAGTGGCCCAGCCGAGGTAGATCATGCCGACGAGACGATCACCGGGTTCGAATTCGCACAGTTCAAGCACCGCAGGCGCTTCGGCGAGTGCAGGTGTCGACCAGAAGCTGGCGAGCCCGAGGGCGGTGGCGCCGAGCAGCATGTTCTGGATACCGGCGGCGACCGCATCGCGATTCTCGGCGTCGAGCATCTCGTTGTCGTTCGGCGCGCATCCGACCACCAGAGTCGCCGGGGTCCGCAGGTACTTGGAGGCCGTCTTGGCGCGCTTGGCGTCGTCGCCGAAGTCGCAGCGCGTCATCTCCGCTGCCATGGTCTCGCCGAGGGTTGCTCGACCGGCACCGGTGAAGACGGCGAACCGCCACGGCCAGGTCTTCTTGTGATTCGGCGCCCACGTGGCGAGCGCACAGAGTTCAGCAACGAGATCCAGCGCGACCTCGCGGGTCGGATCGACGAGCATCGACGTGCGACGCGAACGAGCGAGAGCCGCGAACCCATCGAAGTCGGTGCGGTCGAGTTCCATCGCCTTCAGGATGTCACGCCGTTGCCCAGATCAGCACCTCGGCACCATCAGGGCCGGCAGTGAGGTTCGGTGTGCCGGCGTCCGTGAGGCGTGCGGCGTCGCCGGTCGACAACACTGTGGCGCCGTCGAGGGTGCCGTCGAGCGTGACCGAACCCGTCGGCACGAAGACATGCGCATGGCGATCGTCCGGAACGACGACCGTTTCGCCAGGCCCGAGTCGGCCACCCCAGAGAACGGCGCCGCGCTGGCGGATCGAGATGGCCGCGTCATGTCCCTTGCCGGACGCGATCGGCACCAGGCCGCCCCGATCGAGTTCGGTGTTGATGTCGAGTTGCTCGTAGCCGGGGTCGACCGACTCGGTGTCCGGCGGCAACCACATCTGCACGAAGTGGACGTCGTCGGTGCCCGAATTGTTCATCTCCGAGTGCCAGATCCCGGTGCCCGCCGACATCCGCTGCGCGAGGCCCGGATAGAGCACGCCGCGATTGCGTTCGGAGTCCTTGTGCTCGAGCTCGCCCGAGAGAACCCAGGTGACGATCTCCATGTCGCGGTGAGGGTGCGTGTCGAATCCCGAGCCTCCGTGCACGATGTCGTCGTTGTTGACGAGTAGCAGACCGTGGCCGGTGTTGGTCGGGTCGTAGTGGCGGCCGAAGCTGAACGAGTGCTTGGAATCGAGCCAGCCGATGTTCGTTGCCGGACGATCCGCCGCACGTTGCACGTCGATCGTGGTCGTGGTCGTGGCCGTGGCCGTGTTCGCAGGATCGTTCGCAGAATTCGTGGTCATACCGATGGAACACTTGCGGACGCAACAATATTCCGCACGGGCGGGCGGGTGTGCGCAGCGGCGACGCGCTAGAACAACGATCCGTGCCGGCGACCACCCGACCGATCGGAGCTGTCGTCGGGGCGGCGGTGCTCTTCGGAACCGCAGGCACCGCGCAGGCGCTCGGTCCCGACTCGGCCACGCCTCTCGGCGTTGGGGCGTCGCGCATCGTGGTGGGAACGCTCGTGCTCTGGCTCGCCATCGTGATCGCCGGCCCGTCGATGGCCGGCGTCGGGGCGGCGGTGCGGGCGAACTGGCGGCTGATGCTCACCGGCGGGATCGGGGTGGCG
>JBGTEH010000647.1:0-3108 GCA_041747915.1 Ilumatobacteraceae bacterium | reverse complement strand
GGCGATCTCGGCGTTCGATGTCCAGAGGGCGTCCTTGTCGGTCTTGCCCTTGTCCCAGAATCCGCGACAGTCGAGTTCACCGTCGGCCGAGGCGAGCGGCGCGAAATTCGTGTCGCCCCCCGACTTCCAATCCATGTACTCGAGTGACTCGAACTCCGACTCTGGGATGCCGTCGACCAGGTCGCGCAGCACGACCATGCCGGTGTCGGCGAGCACGTCGAGGCGCTGGTGTGGCGTGTCGAGCGGGATCGCCACGCTCCAGTGGTCGAGTGTGGGCCAGAAGCTCATGGGGACCGAGTCTACGAACCGAGCGGCGCGCTGCGAGGGCACGCCGAGCGCCGGTCAGGGATCGGTGGTGGCGACCGTGGGCTCGGGTAGGTCGGCGACCACCACCACACCGGACGGGATCTCGAGCGTCTGGCCCGCCTGGATCGCATCGGGGCTCTCGAGCTTGTTGACGTCCACGATCGACTGGACGGTGACCTCGAATCCGGCGGCGATCTTGCCGAGCGTGTCGCCCTGCTTCACGGTGTAGAACCGCTGGCCGGGCGGAATCGTCGTGGTCGTCGTCGTGGTCGTGGCGATGGTCGTGACGATCGGCGGGAGTCGTTCCTCGGCGGCCGGGTCGGTCGTGCCACACGCCGACGAGCCGATCACCAAAGCGCCGAGCAGAGCCGCCGCTGCGATGAGCCCGGGTCGCGTCATGGGCACGGATGCTACGCGTCCGACGATGCCACCGACACGCGCCGCCGCGCGTACCCTCGTGGCGGTGACGAACACGCCCGCCGACGGCCGCGCCGCCGAACACCCCGTTTCCGGCGCCGAACATCCTCCCCGCGAGTACCACGTCGACTCGAACGGGCTGCAGATCGCCATCCACGAGTGGGGCGATGCGAACGACCCGCCGCTCGTGTTGGTCCACGGAGGGTTCGACTTCGCTCGCACGTACGACGTCTTCGGACCGCTGTTGGCCGCCGGTGGGTGGCGCGTCGTGAGCTGGGACCAACGGGGCCACGGCGACAGCCAACACGCCGAGCTGTACTCGTGGGATGCCGACATGCGCGACGCGCTCGCTGTGTTCGACCATGTGAGCCCGGGCCGCCCGATGCCCGTCATCGGACATTCGAAAGGCGGCGCACTGATGACACAGCTCGCCGACGCTCAACCCTTCCGCTTCACGCACCTCGTGAACATGGACGGAATCCCGTACAACCGACGGATCCCCGATGTCGCCGAGCACGAGCGAACCAAGATGGTCGCCACCGAGATCGCCGGCTGGCTCGATCACCGCCGGTCCACCTCGACTGCGCAGCGCAAACCGGGCACGGTCGACGAACTGGCCGCACGGCGCGCCAGGATGAACCCTCGCCTCGAACTGGATTGGCTACGACGGCTCGTCACCGTGGGCGGCTTCGAGTCGGCCGACGGCTGGCGGTGGAAAATCGATCCGTCGATGCGATTCGGCGGGTTCGGCCCGTGGCGACCGGAATGGACGCTGATGCGCCTGCCCGGACTGCCGATGCCATTCCTCGGGATTCTGGGTCGGGAGATGGAGGAGATGGGTTGGGGAACACCTC
This sequence comes from Ilumatobacteraceae bacterium, assembly GCA_041747915.1. GTDB lineage: Bacteria > Actinomycetota > Acidimicrobiia > Acidimicrobiales > Ilumatobacteraceae > Sva-07. The sequence continues at coordinate 1,531 of JBGTEH010000647.1, read as the reverse complement.
CCGAAAAGGTGCTGCCGTATCTGCCACTCGACGGGCGCTGTGAGATCCTCGACGGCGTCGGTCATTTCGTGCACATCGAACGACCGGATCTCGTCAGTGCGCTGGTACTCGACTTCTTCGGGGAGCCGTCGTGATCGCCTCGACGGTCACCATGCTGCGCCACGGCAAGATCGACCTGGCGCTGCACCATCTCCGGGGTGCCGAGGCTTCCGGCGGGCGGGCGCTGCTGATTCTGCACGGCCTCGGCGAGGCGGCGCCGACGACTCTGCCGACGTGGGCCGACATGTGGCCCGGACCCGTCGCCGCTCTCGACTTCACCGGCCACGGTCGGTCCACGATCCCGCATGGTGGCGGATACACGGCCGAGCTCCTGCTCGGTGACGCCGATGCTGCGCTCGCGGCGCTCACCGAGGGCGACTCGACCCGGTCGATCACCGTCGTCGGTCGAGGACTCGGTGCCTACATCGCTCTGCAGATCGCAGGCGCACGTGCCGCCCAGGTTCACGGGGCGATCCTGGTCGACGGGCCCGGCCTCGCCGGCGGGCCGACCGGGCCCACCTCGCAGAGCTTCTTCTCGCTGCCGTCGAGCTCGGCAACACCGGATCCCTACGCCCTCGTCGAGTTGGGACGCGACCTGCGCCCACCCGACTACGCCACGCTGTTCGTGCGCCTCGCGCTGGCAGGGTCGCACCTGGAGGAGCCGATCGCGGTCGCCAGCGTGTTCCGTCCCGAGTGGCTCGACGCCGTCACCCGCGAACACGGGGTGGTCACCGCCACCACGCTCGCCGAAGCCCTCGCCGCGTACGCCGACTGACCCATCACCGAAGCGACGCCCCAGATAGTCTGTTGCTGTGTCGATGGCAGCGTTCGCACTGGTCGTCGTCGGTTCGTTCCTCTTGATGGAGCCGATCACCGCCGCGACTCACCGCTGGGTGATGCACGGTCCGGGTGACTGGTTCCACCGCAGCCATCACCGCTCCGGTCGCAAACCCCGGTGGGAACGCAACGACTGGTTCCCGGTGTTCTTCGCGTCGATCGTGCTGTTCGGGCTGTGGCTCGGCTTCAACCGTGACCGGCTCGGGGCATTCATCCCAGTGGCGATCGGCGTCACGATGTACGGCGCCGCGTACGCACTCGTGCACGACGGCTACATCCACCGCCGCATCGACCCCTTCGGCCGGCGCTCCAACGCGTACCTCGACCACGTCGCCGCCGCGCATCGGATCCATCACCTGTACAACGGTGCCCCGTACGGGATGCTGGCACCGGTGGTCCCCGCCGAGCTGCGAACGCGCGCGTCGCACACCGACCGTGACCCCTTCGCCGACGTTCACGGCGCGGTTCACGCCCAGGTGCAGGGGACCACCGACGTCGCCGTCTCCGGTCCGGCGTAGCTGGTGGATTGACGAACGGTCGCTGCTAGATTCAGGACGCTCTCAACGAGACAAGGCCATTGCCTTCAGGCCCCCATCGTCTAGTGGCCTAGGACACCACCCTTTCAAGGTGGCGGCACGGGTTCGAATCCCGTTGG
>JBGTEH010000646.1:0-2312 GCA_041747915.1 Ilumatobacteraceae bacterium | reverse complement strand
GGTGATCCGCACGATCAAGGGCGTCGACTCGGTGTACGACGCATATCGCCTGATCCCGGGCGCGGTCACACCGGTAGCCTGACCGGCCGTGCCAGCGTTCCAGACCAGTCCCGGCATGCGGGACATCCTGCCGCCCGAGAGCGGTCGCTGGCGTCGATTCACCGACGTGTTCGTCGACGTCGTCGAACGCGCCGGATACGGCCAGATCGTGACACCGCTGCTCGAGGATCTCGGGGTCTTCACCCGCATCGGTGACGCGACCGACGTGGTCACCAAGGAGATGTACGACTTCGTCGACAAAGGCGAACGACACATCGCGCTGCGCCCGGAGATGACGGCGAGCGTGTGTCGGGCATTCGCCGAGCACCGCCCGACCGTGCCGTGGAAGGTCTTCTACTCGGGTTCGAACTTCCGCTACGAGAAGCCGCAGCGGGGTCGCTACCGCCAGTTCGACCAGGTGGGCATCGAGGTACTGGGAGCGGACGACCCGCACCTCGACGTCGAGGTGATCGCACTGGCCGCCGAGTTCTACGAACGTCTCGGACTCCAGCGGGTGACGCTGCTGGTCAACAGTCTGGGCGAACCCGATGACCGTGCTCGCTACGTCGAGGCGCTGCGGGACTACTTCACGGCCGCCGGCGACCGACTCAGCGAACAGTCGCGAGCGACGCTGGCACGCAACCCACTTCGGGTGCTCGATTCCAAACGGGCGAGCGACCAGGAACTGATCGCTGACGCGCCGCAGATCGCCGAGTTCCACAGCGCCGAGGCGGCCGAGCACTTCGGGGCGGTCCTCGCAGGTCTGCGGGCGCTCGGGATCGAGTTCGTGATCGAACCGAAGCTCGTGCGTGGACTCGACTACTACCGCCGCACGATCTTCGAGTTCCAAGGAGCGACGCTCGATTCCGCTCAGAACGCGCTCGGTGGCGGTGGGCGGTACGACGGTCTGGTCGAGGCGCTCGGTGGGCCGGCCACCCCCGGTATCGGGTTCGCGCTGGGCGTCGACCGTACCTTGCTGGCGTGTGACGACGAGGGCGTGTTTTCCGCCGAGCCCGTTGAACTCGACGCGTTCGTGGTCGACGTCACCGGTGGTGTCGAGGCGCTCGCCATCACCTTCGAACTGCGCGCCAGCGGCTTCGCCGTCGACCGGGGGTACGACAATCGGTCGATGAAGGCGCAGATGAAGCTTGCCAACCGCAGCGGCGCTCGTTACGCCATCATCGTCGGCGACGACGAACTCGCCGCCGGCACCGTCGTCGTCAAGCCGATGCGCGGTGAGGGTGAACAGATCGCCATTGCCCGCTCCGACATCCCCCTCCACATCGCTGTCCAACCCGACCAGAATTGATCCGAACCATGAGTGACACCATCCGTTCCACCGGCGCCACGAGCATGCGCACCCATCTGTGTGGTGATCTGCGCGTCGAACACATCGGCCAGACAGTCAGCGTCTGCGGCTGGGTGGGTCGTCGGCGCGAGCACGGCGAACATCTCGCATTCGTCGACCTGCGCGATCACTCGGGCATCGTGCAGTGCGTGATCAACGACGATGTCGACGTGCGCAGCGAGTACGTGCTGCGGATCACCGGTGTCGTGCGGGCGCGGCCCGACGGGACGGTCAACGACAACCTGCCAACCGGCAAGGTCGAGCTGGGCGAGTGCCACGTCGAGATCCTTCGCAAGGCCGACCCGCCTCCGTTTCCCATCGACGCTCGCGCCGACGATGTCGACGAGACCATCCGCCTCCAGCACCGCTACCTCGATCTGCGGCGCGAACGCATGCAGAAGAACCTGCGGGTTCGTTCGCGGATCAACGCCGCCATCCGCCATGCAATGGACGGTCAGGGGTTCGTCGAGGTCGAGACACCGATGCTCGTGCCGTCGACGCCGGAGGGCGCTCGGGAATTCCTGGTGCCCTCGCGCAAGGAGCCCGGCTCGTTCTACGCACTCCCACAATCGCCGCAGCTCTTCAAGCAACTGTTGATGGTGGCCGGCGTCGACCGGTATTACCAGATGGCGCGATGCCTGCGCGACGAGGACCTGCGCGCCGACCGCCAGTACGAGTTCATGCAGCTCGACATGGAGATGAGCTTCGTCACACAGGACGACGTCCTCGACGCGGTGAGTGCGGCCGTGCTCGACGCCGACGAGGCGATCACGGGTGAGCGCAAGGGCCCGATCGAGCGAATGACCTGGCATGACGCGATGAATCGGTTCGGCATCGACAAGCCCGACCTGCGCTTCGGCATGGAACTCGTCGAACTCACCGCAGTCTTCGCGACCACCGAGTTCAAGGCGTTCGCCGGTGCCGA
>JBGTEH010000645.1:0-12501 GCA_041747915.1 Ilumatobacteraceae bacterium | reverse complement strand
CGCCGACGCCTCACGGGCTCGGGCCGAGGCGTGCAGCCGCAGGCCTGGGCGCGGCATCAGGAGCAGCGCAATGAAGAGCACGATCGCGGGTACTGCGCTCGGTATGCCTCGTAGATACTGCGCACCGGTCTCTAGGTCGGGCAGATAGCCGATCGCGTAGCTGACCGACAGCCCGAGGATGAGTGCGCCGACGAACGTCCACGGCACGCTGCGGAGTCGGCCGATCACGGCCGCCGCGTATCCGTTGATGATCAGCAAAGTCAACCCAACGGCCGACAGGCTCAGTGTGGGAGCGACGAGCACACCTGCGAGCGCGGCCAGCATCGTGCCAAGGATCCAGGCAGTCGCCGCAGCGCGTTCGGGGGAGGCACCATTGAGCGCGGCGAGCGTCGGGTCGTCAACCGTGGCGCGCATCACGACGCCACGTCGGGTCCGGTACATGAGCAGACGTAGGCCGACGGCGACGCCGAGCGCGATCGTGAGCACGATCAAGTCGTTGTACGACAGCCGTACTCCGTTGATGTCGATCACCCGACCGCTGAACAGCGGCCGCGTGGAGCGTGAGGTTGCCGGGTCCCAGCTCACTTGGACAACAGCGATGAGCAATAGCGCGAGGGCGAGGGTGACCGCGAGCCGCGTCGCCTCCGACGTGCCGCGCAGGGGCCCCATGACGAGGCGTTGGAGTGCGATTCCGCACAGCGGCGCCAGCACGAACAGAATGAGTCCGAAAGCGATCGGGGCCGGCCACCCCCACTCGAAGCGTAGTTGCCAGTACGAATACGCGGCCAACATCCCCATCGCTCCGTGTGCCCAGTCGAACACGCCCGTCGTCGTGTACTTGAGCGTCAGGCCGCTGGCGGAGATCGCATAGATCCCCGCCGCACTCAGCCCGACGACGGTGAAGATGAGGAACTGCTGCACTCGTTCAGCCGACTCGTTCGATGGTTGCGACGTTCTCCGGTGCGCAGTTGAACACCTCGGTGTTGGGGTTGGTCATCTCCGGCTCGTACACCCAGCCGTCAGGCGTTGCGCTGACGATCAGGAAGCACGGGTTCATGGTTGCGTCGGTGGTCGAGAGGTCAGACGGGGGAACGAGCCCGCCGGCGGTCCAGCCCCGTTGTGATCCAGCCTGTTCGAGGACGCATTCGACAGTGAGGTCCGAACCACAGGCACCGGCCGCAACCGCGAACAGGATCCACGCATTGAGACCCTGGACGAACTCGAAGTCGTACGAGCCGTCAGGGTCGACGGCGCGGAGCATCTCGATCGCCTGGGTCGCAGCCGGGCTCTGGTCGGCAATCGATTCGGGCCAGAACTGAAGCGCCAGGTAGAACGGCGGCAGTTCGGCGTCACCTGTGGCCAGGTAGTTGGCCGGCTTGTACCCCGAGCTGTCGAGAATCATCGCCGTGGGTGCGAAGCCGGCGTTGTTCATCGCTTGGCCGTAGGGGGTCATCGATCCGATGGCGGCGGCCCCCGGCACCAACATCTGGACGCCCGCTGCCTTCTGTGCTTCTGCGTACGGCCGCCAGTTGTCGACCGCGCCGGGAGGAACGCGCTGCACGTCCACGACGGTGCCCCCGATCGCTTCGGTGCCCGCTGCGGCGCCTCGGTTGTTCCGTTCGACCGTGGGAACGGCCGAACCGAGAATCCCGACCGCATCGAGCACGCCGGGATACTTCCGTGCGACCGCTTGATAGCCGCCGACGAACCACTCGTCGGCCGGAGCGGGGAACGGTTGCACCTGCAGCGCGGACTCACCGGCGACGATGCTGGTCTGGTACGCCGGTATCTGGCCGAGTTCGCAGTCGAGTCGGGGTTCGACGGTTTGATCGTCCTGCGCGAACCCGTTGCCGACCATCATGAAATCGGTCTCGCAGGCCGCCACGATGGCGGCGCCGGCGTTGAGGAGTCCGCCATCGTGTTCGTTGACGACGATCTCGCGACCGTTGATGCCGCCGGCGGAGTTGCACCATGTGGCGAACGACTCGGCTGCCGCGAAGAAGCCGGCGCCCAGCCCCGGAAGGAAGGGATTCTTCACATCGGCCCCGGCCCCGAGCGTGATCGTGTCGTCGGTGACGCCGCGGGCAGTGGCGCCGCTCGCGTCGCCGGGGCCACACACCGACGCCAGTGTGCCGAAGTCTCCGGAGCTGAGCTCTGCCGTTTCGTCGGGAGCTGGCGTCGTCGCGTCTGTCGCGGGAGACGTGGCGTCGATGGTGTCCGACGGTGGTGGAGTCGGAACCTCCGTACTCGATGACTCGGCGTCAGTGGTCGGCGACGCCTGGCCATCGCGTGCCGAACATGCCGTTGTCAGAGCAACCAACACGACGAGAGCGATTCCAGTCCAACGACGTGGGTGAACCCGGTCGACCATGTCTGTTCGTGTCCCTTCCGCCCGGTGGTGGCGTGTCGTGGGCCGGTTCCCGGCTGTCGCAGGTTGTCAGGTAGCCTGACGATATCATGGTTGCGCACCGGTCGTCACGAGGAATGAACGCATGAGTGACGCCGAGATTTCCGCTGTCACCTCGCCCCGCGACGATCGTCGTCGGTTGTCGTTGCCGAGCCAACTCCTGGCCGCTGCCGACTGGTTCAACGACAGTCTCAGCACGGCGATGGAGGAGGCGGGCTGGCCGTCCTTGAGTAAGTCGCAGTCGCTGGTGTTCGTGAGCATCGACGACGAAGGCACCCGACCGGCTGAACTCGCTCGCCGACTGGGGATCACTCGACAGTCGATGCAGGAACTTCTCCGACGCTTGGTCGAACACGAACTTGTCACGATCGACATCGACCCCAGCGATGGGCGAGCCACGATCGTCAGGTTGGCGCCGAGGGCGCACCTTCTCGGCCGCGATGCGGCCGTCATCAGCGCCCAGATCGAGGCAGAGCTGTCGGAGCGGATCGGAGCGGATGCCCTGACGCAACTTCACGCAGTACTCGAGCAGGACTGGGGTTCGCCACCGCTGATCGTTGCGCCTGCGGGTGGCGTCTCGACGGACTGACCGTGAACAGCGAGGTAATCCCGGGCTTACGATTGCTCAATCCTGAGCGACCGTGCCTGTCGGTGACAAGATGGCCTTTTCCGCCAGAGGTACTCTTGGGCACCGACAGCTGTGGCGAGGCCCCTTTTCCACCAACAGCTCCGAAGCACCTGCCACGCAGAGTGGTGACTCATTGGAGCGGTTTCATGTACCAACCATGTACCAGCATCACGGTAAACAGTGGTGAACAACGGGGACTCACGGTCAACGAGAAGTCGGCCGTGAGCAGGGGTGGAACCTATCTATCAGGGCCTTCGCGAAGCACCGGACGAGGTCTCACAACCCGAAGGTCGCAGGTTCAAATCCTGCCCCCGCCACCACTTGGACGGCCCGGAGACAATGCGTTTCCGGGCCTTCTGCGTTGTCCGAACAGGTGGCCCGTCGGGCCTCCACGTACCAATATGTACCGAGCCACCGAGCACTCGTCGCAGACCTTGATCGGGTCGATCCCAACGCCACCACGCTGAGTGGTGGTTCGGCGAGGCGGCGATCAGCGTCTGCCCGCCGGGGCGAGGTCGATGGCCGTTTGTCCGACATGGCGAACGCGACGACGGCGAAGGGACTACTCGACCTCGACGATGTGGCGACGCGTCTCGGGGTGGGCGAGCGGTACGTCCGACGATTGGTCGAGGAGCGCCGAATTCCGTACCGCAAGATCGGGCGCTACCTCCGTTTCGATCAGGCCGAGGTCGAGGCGTGGATCGAGCAGTGTCGTGTGGACGCCGAACGACCACTGGTCGAACGTCGTCGTGCCTGATCGTCAATTGGGGGTTGCGCCGTGGCTGACATCCAACGTCGTTCGACCGCCGGCTGACCGACGATGCACCTCGGGGGCTGGTCTGGACGACGAGGAGGTTGGGCATCGCGTTCACCATCCCGCCGGGGCGAACATCTCACGGACGACGGCGTCGAACGCTTCGTCGTCCGGTGTACCGGTGCGCAACTGAGCGATCCCCTCGGCCATCGCCCCGATGGGCAGCCGCGGCGGAACGTGTGCTGCATCGAGTGCGTCGGCGACAGCGATCGCAACCTCGTCGGGTTCGAGCACCGCTGCGGGCGGTCGAGATCCGGAGTGCGCGAGCAGTGCTGCGTACGCACCTTCGGGGGTGTCCATCTCGGGCGTTGCGACGAACAGCGCCGTCGCGTCAGTGGCGACGATCCCCGGCTGCACGGCAACTACGCGCACTCCGTGGTGGCCGAATTCGTGTCGCATCGCCTCGCTGAGACCCTCGAGCGCCCACTTGCTCGCCGAGTACGGTCCGATCAGCGGTGGCGCTGCACGACCCAGCAGCGACGACACGTTGACGATGGTCCCCGACGAATCGCGCAGTGCTTTGCCGAAGGCCTGCACGACACGGATCGGGCCGAGCACGTTGACGTCGAACAGTTCGCTGATCGTGTCGATCGAGGTCGTCTCGATCGGCCCCAACAAGCCGAGGCCGGCGTTGTTGACAATTGCGTCGACCGCGCCGATCTGCTCGGCTGCGGCGCGCACCGATTCGTCGTCGGTCACGTCGAGCCGAACACGGGCGGCCACGTCGAGATCATTCAGATCGGCGACGTTGCGGGCGGTGGCCACGACGTGCCAGTCCCGGCGAGCCAGTTCGACCGAGATGGCCCGACCGATGCCGCGTGATGCGCCGGTGATGACCGCTGTACGGGTGCTCATGTGTTCCTCCTCATGTTAAGTACACTGATCGGTGTAGATCGGCACAGGCTAGGAGCGTTGCGATGATCGCGCAACCGATCGGTATACTTTCTGATGTGGCACGCGGTGACGACCTCAAAGCGAACATTCTCCGCGACGTCGGAGACACCCTCTATCGCGAGGGCATCAACGCCACCGGGGTCGATCGGCTCAGCGAGGCCGCCGGAGTGTCGAAGCGGACGCTCTACCACCACTTCCCGAGTAAGGACGCACTCGTCACGGCCTCACTCGACGCACGCTCCGAGGGCCTCGCCGCAATGCTGGTCGAGCCCGGCGAATCAGCGAGGGCCGCCGGCCGGGACGAGACCGATCAAATCCTTGCCGTGTTCCGCAGCCTCAGCACCTGGACGCGTTCCGACCAGTATCGGGGCTGCCCGTACTTGAACGCCTTGGTCGAGCTCCCCGACCGGAGCCACCCTGCCCGCGCCGTCGCCCGCCGACACAAGGAGTTGGTGCGTGCGTGGTTCCGGGCGACGGCGAAACGCGGACACCTCGCCCAGCCCGAAGCGCTGTCATGGCAACTGATGATGCTCTTCGACGGAGCAATGATCGACGCCGAACTACACCGCTCCGAACCCATCGCCGCCAGAGCCCTCCAAGCAGCAACCGTCCTCGTGACCGCAGCGGCGCCCACCATCACCTGAGCCGTCGTAGGTCTCTCTCGGGGCAAGATGGATTTCAGCAGGTGAGTGCGGTGAACAACCTCGCACCTTGCGGCAAGTCGCGAACGAGTCAAGCCTGCGACGCAGGAACACGACGTCGCGCACGGCTGGATGAAGGGGACGGTCAACACCGATCTCAACGCTCAAGGACAACCACCCCGGTCAACCCAGCTACTGACCAGTACGCCCGAACGCGCGCGTTCTCCAAGAACCTCGGCTACGACGAAGAAGCGCGCATCTGCGGGTTCTACGGCCCCGACGACCACAAAATCGGCTTCTGGACGTCACTTCTGTAGACGACCCACAACGACCGGGACCCGCCAATCACACGACCCACTCCTCCGGTCTTCGTGTCTACCGCCCACCCGTCGAACCGAGGCAGCGGGCGGGTGGCCGGGCTCAAGCCAGGCCGGGCGTAACGAGGCCTGCTTCGTAGGCGACGACGATCGCGGCGGCGCGGTCGCGGGCGCCGAGCTTGGCGAAGATGTTGCCGACGTGTCCTTTGATCGTGCGTTCGCTGAGGATCAGTGTCGCGGCGATCTCCTGGTTGGAAGCCCCGCGAGCGAGCAGCACGAGGACCTCGAGTTCGCGGTCGGACAGGCGGGCGAGGTCGTTGCGTGTCTGCGGTGAGGCGCGGACGTTGGTGCGCAGCACGTCGAGCAGTCGGGGTGTCACTCGTGGGTCGAGCCACGACCCGCCGCCTGCGACGACGCGGATGGCGCGGATCAGGTCGTCGGCGGGGGTGTCCTTGAGCAGGAAGCCTGCTGCGCCGGCTTGGACTGCGCCCCAGAGCGCGTCGTCGTCGTCGAATGTGGTGAGTACGAGCACCGGTGGTCCGCCGGCGTCTCGCAGTCGGGCGGTCGCGGTGATGCCGTCCATGACTGGCATTCGGATGTCCATGAGGACGACGTCGGGGCGGTGGCTCAGTGACGCGACGACGCCGAGCTCGCCGTTGGAGGCCTCGGCGACGACGTCGATGCCCGGTTCGGTGGAGATGATGAACGACAGCCCGGCGCGGACGAGCTCTTGGTCGTCGACGAGCACTGTGCGGATCTGCGCGACCGCGTTGTCGGGCGGTCCGCTCATGCGGTGACCGCTGCGCGTCGCAGTGGCAGCGCTGCGTCGATCCGCCACGTCTGGCGATCAGTTGGGCCGGTTTCGACCGATCCGCCGGCGGCGCGAACCCGCTCTGTCATCCCACGCAGTCCGAGTCCTGGTCGGTCCGACGGTGGGCGTTGTGTGGGCGACGTCGGGTTCTCCGCGGTGATCCGCAGCGTGGTGCCATCGTCGCCTCGGCCAATGTGGAGGTGCAGCGGCGCGTCTGGCGCGTACTGCAACACGTTCGAGAGTGCCTCCTGGACCACTCGGAAGGCGGTGAGCGAGGTGGTCGGGTCTGTGACGACATCGTCGAGGTCGACGTTGGCCGACACGGTGAGACCAGCTCGACGGAACTGCTGGATCAGCTCGGGGATGTCACCCAACCGAGGCAGCGGCACGGCGAGAACGTCCTCGCTGCCCTGGATCGCACCGGTGTCGCTACGCAACAGACCCACGACCTGGCGGATCGAGTCGAGGCTTTCCCGGCCGACAGTCTCGGCCTGTACCAGTGCCTCAGAGGCGCGCGCTGGGTCTGAGGTGATCGCCCGTCGTGCTCCGGTGACGTGGAGCATCGTGATGGTGAGCGAGTGGGCGACGACATCGTGGACCTCGCGGGCGATCCGTGTCCGTTCTGCGGCTGCCGCATGCTCGGACTGCTGACGGTGGGCGTCGCGCAGCTCGTCCGCCAGCAGCTGCTGGCGGTGCAACATGTTGCCCGCCAGGCAGGCGACTCCGACGCCACCGAGGAAGTAGATCGTTCCCGTCTCGTGCGTGGCGCCTTCGAGGAGAGCGAGGCCGACCGTGAGACCCACCGCCGAGCCGACTGCGACGGCAGTCATCGCCTTGCTCGGACCGTTCTGGATCAGCCACACCAGTGCGATCAGGACGGGAAACATGCCACCGGGATTCCGGTCGACCAACACGATGACCGCTGCGGGCGCGAAGGTCATCAGAAAGAAGATCACCGGAGCCAAGCGGACGCCGCCCGCTTCCAGCGCCCACGGCAACAACCCGACGAGAGCGAATGTCACGGTGAGAGCGCTGAATGCGCCCCGGTCGCCGAACATTGCGATGAGGGCGGCGCACGTTGCGGCGATGAACATGACCACGGTCGCAGGCAGCTGCCGACCCTGCACCGTTGGCGACTCCGGAACCGGCGATGAGGTGACAGGTCCGCTCATGGGTCAAGAGTACGGCGTCGGGTCCCGTCGCGTCACGGGACCACGGTACCGATCCGGCCCGTCCTCTGGTCGGTCGACGAAGGAGCCGCGGGTCGATGCGCCCGAGACGGCGGGCGAAGACGATGGATCCCGACAGGAGACCCGCTCCTGCAGTCCACGACGGCACCGACGAATTCGGCAGACCGGAGAAAGAAGGAACGACATGATGCTCACTCGACTCGGTTGGTTCGTGGTTCGCCGCCGCCGCCTGGTGTTGTCCCTGACCGGCCTGTTCCTGGTGGTCGCCGTGGTCGTCGGCACGGGTGCATTCGGTGTGCTGAAAGGTGGCGGGTTCGACGACCCGTCCTCGGAGAGCACCCGCGCCGGCGAATTGCTCGACGAGCAATTCGGCGGAGGTGACCCGAACGTCGTGCTGGTGGCGACGGCCGAAGGTCGCGACGTCGACGACTCCGAACTCGTGGCCGCGGGAACCGATCTTGCGGATCGGCTGGCAGCCGTAGACGGCGTGGAGCAAGTCGTGTCCTACTGGTCGCTCGGTGCGCCGGAGTCGCTGCGCAGCACCGACGGCGACACCGCGCTGGTCGTGGGCCGCGTCGTCGGCGAGGAAGCCGATATCGAACTCACGATGGAGGCAATCCGCGAAACCGTGACGGGCGACCAGGGGGAATTCCAGGTCCTGCTCGGTGGTCAGGAGGCGGTGTTCGCCGACATCGGCACGACGATCGAAGGCGATCTCCTCACTGCGGAGATGATCGCGATCCCGTTGACGATGCTGCTGTTGCTGTTCGTGTTCCGTGGTGTCGTGGCCGCCTCGTTGCCGCTGATGGTCGGGGTGATTGCCGTGCTGGGCACGTTCCTCAGTCTGTTCCTCATCGGATCGGTCACTGATGTGTCGATCTACGCCATCAATCTCACGACGGCGTTGGGTCTCGGCCTCGCAATCGACTACTCGCTCTTCATCGTGTCACGGTTCCGAGAGGAGTTGCGAAACGGCAAGTCGGTGGAGCTGGCGGTGGTTCGGACGGTGGAGACCGCCGGCAAGACGATCCTCATCAGTGCGCTCACGGTTGCTGCCTCGCTGTCTGCGTTGTTGGTGTTCCCGCAGTTCTTCCTGCGCTCCTTCGCCTATGCCGGAGTTGCGGTCGTCCTGATGGCGCTCGGTGGTTCGCTACTGACGCTGACCTCGCTGCTCGCCGTCATCGGCCATCGAGTCAACGCATTGCCGATCGGCCGTCGACGGACCGATCAGGCCGAGGCCGACGGGATGTGGCACCGCATCGCGACGTTCGTCATGCGGCGACCTATCCCGATCGCCGTCTCAGTCGTGATGGTTCTGCTCCTGCTCGGCAGCCCGTTCCTCGGCGCGAACTTCGGCACCCCGGACGACCGCGTGCTCCCTGAGTCGGCAAGCAGCCGCCAGGCGTCCGACGTACTTCGATCGGACTTCGTCGGGAACACCGCTGAATCGTTCGGGGTCGTCGCCGACGGCGCCGGCCCAGAGAGCGACGCCGAGAATGCAGCGACCGCTGCGGCGATCTCAGGCCTCGACGGCATCGCCCGCGTGGACAGTGCCGCTGGAACCTTCGTCGCTGGGGCGCTGTCGGTGACCGACCCGGGAGACAAGCGATTCCAGGCGGCAGACGCCTCGTGGATGTCAGTTGTGCCGGAGTTCGCGGTCGCCTCGCAACAGGGTGAGGATCTCGTTCGGGACATCCGCGGGCTCGACGTCCCGCTCGACATCGCCGTCGAGGGGCAGGCCGCGGAGTTGGTCGACACCAAGGCCTCGATCGCCGATCGGCTGCCGCTCGCCATGGCGATCATCGTGTTTTTCACCTTCATCTTGCTGTTCATGCTGTCGGGCAGCCTGCTCGTTCCGGTGAAAGCGCTCGTGTTGAACTTCCTGAGTCTCACCGCCACCTTCGGGGCGATGGTCTGGATCTTCCAGGACGGCAACCTTTCGGACGTTCTCGGCTTCACCGCCACCGGAGCGATCGACATCACGATGCCGATCCTGATGTTCTGCATCGCCTTCGGGCTCTCGATGGACTACGAGGTCTTCCTGCTGTCGCGGATCAAGGAGGAGCACGATCGCACGAACGACAACGAAGCGTCGGTCGCGCTCGGTCTCGAACGCACGGGAAGCATCGTCACCGCTGCGGCAGCGCTCCTCGCGATCACGTTCTTCGCCTTCGGCACGTCGGGCGTCAGCTTCATCAAGATGTTCGGCATCGGGTTGGGCCTCGCGGTGCTGATGGACGCCACCGTCGTGCGCGCCTTCCTCGTGCCTGCCTTCATGCGTCTCGCCGGCGAAGCGAACTGGTGGGCTCCGGCCCCGCTGCGTCGGTTCCACGACCGCTACGGCGTCAGCGAGAGCGACGTCGAGGTTCCGCCGCCCTTCGACGAACCCGAGCTCGTCGGTGCGGGCGCCTCGCGGGGAGCGGACTGATGCAGCCGACGACGCGCAGTCTCAAGACGATGGCTCGGGCCGCCATCACGGGCGTGGGGCTCATCGCGCTACTTGCTGCCTGCAATGCGTCCGACCCCAACGGCGCCGTCACGCCCGGGACAGCACCCGCCGGAGCGGTCCAGATCTCGATCGACGACGACGCCTTCACGCCGACCGATGTCGAGGTGCCAGCGGGACGGCCCGTCACCCTCGAAGTAACGAACCGCGACGGCAGCGCCCACGACTTCGCGATCCGATCTCAAGGGCTCAACACCGGCACCCTCGAACAGGGCCAGACCGCCACGGCACTCGTCGAGGTGGGAACTGCAGTGATCGAGTTCGTGTGCACCTTCCACGACGGCATGAAGGGACGGCTCGTCCCGGAGCGCTGACGACGATCGGCGTCCATCCGACGATCCTCCCGGATCCGTATGGTCGACTCACGTGGTCCAGAGTTGGCGTTGTGCCCACGTCGGGAGAGCCGTCGAGCCGGTCACCATCGAGTCGGGCTCGATGCCGGGGAGCGCTTGGTCTGGTCCGCTTCGGTAGAAGGCGGCGATGCCTGCGGCGGCGGCGAGGCCGATCTGTGGGCGGATCATCACCTCGAATTCGTCGGCGTCGATCGTCTGCCAGCGAAGTGGTCGACCGATCGAGGCGCCGATGTGGTCGGCCACCTGGTTGCCGGTGAGCGCTTCGGGCCCCATGACGACGGCGAGTCGGCGGGGAGTTTCGGCGGTGACTGCGTCGGCGATCACGTCGGCGAGGTCGTCGAGTGCCACCCATGGCATCGCTGCCTCGGCCGGCAGCGGGTAGTCGATTCGTCCAGCGGCGATCGGAGTCAGCATTCCGGGTGCAGACAGGTTCTCCATGTACGTGCCGGCGGGGCCGACGATCGTGACGTGCTCGGCGCGGTGCGGCAGTTCTCGAGCGAGCAACGTTCGGGCGTCGAGGTACGGCACGTCGACCATCTCAGGCAGCATCGGGCCTCCGACGTTGAAGATCACCCGGGGAACGGTCGATGCGGTGACGGCGTCGAGCACGTTGTGCGCCTGCTCGACGGCGAGTGACGAGAACTCGAGGGGGAGCTGGACGACGACGGTGTCGACGTCTCGATAGGAGTTGACCAGTGAGTCGAGGTCGGACAGGTCGGCGAGAACTGCTGTCGTACCGGCGGGAAGCTGTCCGGTGATGGTGGTGGATCGGACGGCGGCTCCAACGTGGTGGCCGTCGCGAAGCAGTCGTGTTGCGGTCGGGCGTCCCTGTGTTCCGGTAGCGCCATGGATCAGAATGTTGTGTTGGTTCATTCGGTCAACCTAAGACCACATCGTCATCTGTTTCGCTGAACGGATATAGTGTCCGTATGGACACCATCACCGACCAGGATGTTTTCGCTGAGACGGCTCGTTCGCGCTGCGGCGTGGAGACAACGCTGCGCGTCCTGGACGGCAAATGGTCGACCTTGATCATTCGCGATCTGTTGGCTGGCCCGCTCCGTTTTGGGGAAATTCGGCGGCGTCTCGGCAACCCCAGCGCGAAGACGGTGACCGAGCGTCTGCGCTCACTCGAACATCACGGGCTCTTGACCCGCACTGCGTACGCCGAGATACCGCCACGCGTCGTGTACGAACTCACCGATCGGGGCAGGTCGCTGCGCGTGGTGCTCGAGGCGATGCTCGCCTGGGGCGACGGACCCGGCGCCGACATCGCTCGGCCCCGAACTTTCGACGACTGAACTCGGTCTGCAATCGCCCCTCGGCACCTGGGAGTCAGCTGGGAGACGCGATGGAGGCTCGTCGAGCGAGTTCGATGACGCGATCGGCGGTGAGGGATCGGCCGGCTGTCGGCCAGGCGATGCTGACGCCGACGTCGGTGTGCTCGCGGAGTGTGACGATGCGAATGTCGCGTGGCCTTGTGCGGTCGAAGGAGTTGACGACGAGTCCGATCGTCCGATCTGATGCGATGTCGGACCAGAGCGCGGCTCCAGCGCTGCTGGCGTCCGCGTTGTCGAGTGAGTCGCCGGCCTCCTGCCATGCCGACATACACGCATCGAAGTAGCCAGGGATGAGATCACGTGGCCTCATCGCCAGGCGACGAGCGGCGACTTCACGCAGCGCGACGACGCGTCGTCGGGCGACCGAGCTGCGTGCGGACACGGCGAGCGCGAGCGAGCATTCCGCCCTTGCTCCTACCTGCCGGCGCGCGTCCTCGACGATGCAGCTCCGGCGGCGCAGCGAAAGGGCCACCACGGAGCGGGAGCCGACGCCGACATCGTGGTGCTCGACCCGCGACCATCACGGACACCGCAACGTTCCTGGATTCGACCCGATCGTCCGTCGGCGTCCGTGACCTAGTCGTGAACTCGGGGCAGCGT
>JBGTEH010000644.1:0-6306 GCA_041747915.1 Ilumatobacteraceae bacterium | reverse complement strand
GATCACCGCGTGCAGGGCTTGGTCGATGCGGCGTCGCGGGGACAGCAACGACGGAAAGAAGCTGCCATGCGACAGCTTGGGGATCTTCAATTCGATGTCGCCGGCCTGAGTGGCCAACAGCCGTGGGCGGTGACCGTTGCGTTCATTCGTGCGGTTCTCGGAGCGTTCGTATCGGGCGGCGCCGATGTGATCGGCGGCTTCGAGCTCGATCAGCTCTTGCGTCACGAGACGCACGGCGTCGCGGATCAGATCGATGCCATCGCCGGCGCGTAACGCGTCGAGAAGTTCGGGCAGGGCAGACTCATCAAGAGCCATCGGTGTGTTCTCCTTTGGTGGGTTCTTGCAGGAACACACCAAGAATCACGCCGATGGCTCACCCCAAGGTGGACCGCCGAAAACCCACCACGCCGCGGGACTCAAACTTCTCGAATGGCTCGCGGGTCGGTGTTCCGCAAGAACGGCGGCTGGGCATTCCGGGTCGACGCGGGCTTCCACGCTGAATCGGTCAAGCGCCGCCAACTCCTGCGCCAGGGCTTCGGCACCAAGCGCGCTGCCGAGGAGGCACTTGCCGAAGCGGTCGGCGCAGCGACTCGCGGTATGGCGGTGTCGCGGTCGACGGTCAAGGTCGGCGAGTTTCTCGACGACTGGTTGGCCACCGCCCGACCCTCGCTGCGGCCGACCACGGCGCGCGGGTCTGAGCAGTCGATCGGTCGATTGACGCGATTCCTCGGCAACTATCAGCTGCAGGCGTTGACGCCGATGCAGGTGCAGCGCTGCTACGCCGACCTCCTCGAGTCAGGCGGTCACAGTGGTGGACCGCTGGCGCCGAAGACGGTGCGGCACGCGCACGTCGTGTTGCGCAAGTCGCTCGCCGACGCCGAGCGCATGGGACTGGTCACCCGCAACGCAGCAGCGGCAGCGCGCCCGCCGACCGGTGAGAGCACCGAGTTGTCGACGTGGTCGTCGGACGACCTGCGCTCGTTCCTCGCAGCAGTTGAGGGGCACCCGTATGGGATCGGGTTCCGGCTTCTTGCAGCGACCGGCCTACGACGCGGTGAGGTGCTCGGTTTGCGTTGGAGCGATGTCGATTTCGATCTCGGCCAGCTCGCTGTGGCGAACACGATCACCGAGGTCGGCGCCGACACAGTGATGGGCCCGCCCAAGACACCACGCAGTCGTCGCAACGTGTACCTCGACCGTCGGACGCTGACGGCGTTGCGTGAGCATCGCCAACGTCAGCGGGAGCTACGGCTCGCCGCGGGCCCGGCGTGGGACAGCGGCCATGACTGGGTGCTGACCGACGAGCTCGGTGGCTTCGTGCGACCGCAGTCGATGTCGTATGCGTGGCGCAAGCTGGTTCGGCAACTCGATCTGCCGCGGATTCGTCTCCACGACCTGCGCCACACCCATGCGGCATTGGCGTTGAAGGCCGGCGTGCACCCCAAGGTCGTGTCCGAGCGCCTTGGCCACGCCAACGTCGGCATCACCCTCGATCTCTATTCACACGTGGTGCCCTCTCTCGCCCGCGACGCGGCTGAGCAGATCATGAGCTCCACCTACGGCGAGGACGCTGACGAAACCCATGGTCGGGGGGTGTAGGTATGGCAACGATCTTCTTGGATGCATCCGTCCTCTTCAAGGCGGCAGTCACCCGTTTCCTGCTCGGGGCAGAACGAGTCGGCGAGTTCAGAGTGGCTTGGTCACCTGCCGTGGTCGATGAGGCTCGACGGAACCTCGTAGCGCTCGGGCGGGAAGCCGCCCTGGTGGCGTTCGAGGAGAATCTCGTCTGGCCGAGGGAGGTCGAACTTGTCCAGGCCGATCCGAACGTGCAGACGTCACTGCAGCGCACGGACGCAAAGGATCGTCACGTACTTGCCGCTGCGGCGGCAGCAGCCGCGGAGATTCTGGTCACCCTCCAACAAACGGGACTTCGATGTGACGGAAGCGGCGGTGCTCGGCGTTCGCATTGCGACGCCCGAGGAGTTCTTGGCCGAAGTCGCTGAGCGCAATCCCCATGCGCTCGCTCGCTACATCGAACGCGTGCCGCCCGATCGATTTGAGCGCTACATCCGACGTCTCGAGTCAGAGCTCCCAACGGCGATGGCGGTACTCGCTCGCTTGTTCGACGAGTGAACTCGTCGGGATCATTCCTCGTCGAGGAAGTCCCACGTCAACTTGCGGTCGCGTCGAGCGTCATCGGCGCGACGAAAGGCGAGTACGTCGCCGAGGCGCATCCGTCGCTTCGTGCCGGTTCGCGAAGACGGGATGTCACCGCGGTCGAGCAACGTCGTCAGCCATGGCCGTGAGACACCGAGCAGTTCGGAGGCGACCTCGGTTCCGATCGGGAGATTGGCCGGTGCGGACGTCACTTCGCGGCCATATGACACGTCCTCGAGCAAGTTGGTCACAAGTTCGGCGAGGTCGGACCCCAACGGATACCGCCTATCGCCGATCGACAACGCCACGACAGACGATTCGGTGGAGCGGATCGCGTCGACGATTGCTGCGGCGGTACGAGGGCTCGAGCGCTGGCGCCGTTCGGTCGATGTCGTCACGGAACCATTGAATCACACGTTGCGATTAATCGCAACGTGTGGTTCCGGCGGACCGACGCTCACGCAACACAAGTTCGAGGTCGAGCGAGTCCGCAATTGCGGTGAGCGTCGAGATGGTGGGGTTCGGTGCGGCGGTGCTGAAGAGTCGTCGGATCGCTTCGGGTGCGATACCGACGCGCCGAGCGAGTTCGGCTTTCGACAGGGCGAGCTCGACTCGTCGCTCATCGAGGGTGAGCACCAGCCGGTCGATCTGACAGATGCGGCGCCGACTGTCGTCGTACGCAACGCGGAACTCGGAGGATTCGGCACGCCCGGCGAAGTACCGCTCGGCTCCTGTTTCCGTCCTGCGCTTCACCTTCGGGAGCGTAATGCAGAGGTTACGGCCTGAAGTTGGCGAACAACCCTTCGAGGGATCTGATCCGCAGCGACGGCTACGTCAGTAGCCCCTCGAGATCGTGGTGCAGGACTTAGATGCGTCGGCCGAAGCGCCGTGACGGAGTCTCCCCGCGGCGCATGCACTCATACGCCGTTGAACGGGAGATGCCGAGCAACGCGGCGACCTCGGCGACGGTGTAGGTCCGTCGGCGGTTGGCAACCGGTTCCGATCTGGTCGACGGACTCCCGGGGTCGCTGGGGACTCTGCGAGGAGGGCGGGCTGTTGAGGGTGCTGCTCGAATGATCGATGTGCGGTTCATAGTGCCGATCGTGCGCAAAGAGCACTCATCGAATCACTCCCACGACCACACACCCGATCGCTACCACCGTCGGCCGGCAATGTCGGATGACTACCCGGATCGCTCCCTTCCCCTGGTCAGCGCACTCCTGCACACACACGACCGCTCACACGTGTTGCGTATCGCCGCACCTTGGGTTGGATCGTCGTCGCTGCCTTCAGGCAGCTCGGACGACCTGACCACGGCCCGCCTCGACCGTGTCCGGTCGACGATGCCACGGGCTGTCGACCATCTTGAAGGTGCGCGTCCGGGTAGAACTCGACTCTCCCTCGGCCACCAAGACGTAACCGACGGGGTCTTGAACGCCGCGGGAACGCGAAGGCGGTCTCAGGTGTGCAGCTCCCGCAAGTGTGTACCCGGGTGGCGGGGACCGTAGGGGAGCCCTTCACATATCAGTGCCCGGAGGGTGCGCGGTTACGTTTCGTTCCGTGACAGTGGGCCTCGGCCCCGGGCGACTGCAGCTCAGTCCTTGTATCGGTCTCGCTTTGCGGCCCGGCGCCGATCAGCGCGATTGAGTCCTTGGGGTTGAGCGGCCGGGGCGGTCAGGGCAATCCGTGCCCGGAGGGCGGCGTTCTCGGCCCTCAGCTCGGCGAAGCCTTCTCGCAGCAACTCGAGGTCTGCTTCGCGGCGAGCACCGGCGGTGCGTAGTCCGTCTAGTTCTGCCGTGGCCCGATCGAGCCTGCGCAGTGTCGACGGGTGTCTTCGACGCTCGGTCTGTAGCGCTGCGTTCGATTCGGAGAGCGAGGCGATGGCTGCGACGAGATCGGCCTGCAGCTGTCGGGCGTGTTCGATTGCCCGGGCGAGATCGTCGCCGTCGACGAGTGCCTCTTCGAACGTCGTGGGTTCTTCCTCGCCGCGTTGCCGAGCGCGGAATGCCCGCACGCGGTCGGCGTCCGACCGCCACTTGCGGGGTCGTCCACCTTTGCCGGGAACTGTCATGGTGGGAGCGTAACGAAACGCAACGATTGGGTGCACCCATCGGGAAATACTCTGTGAGGGGTGCTGCTTGGCCTCGGTCAGTGATTATGCGGGCGGGCCGATCGAGCCAAGAGGTCCAACACTTCGCCGGTACGCGAGTGGTTGTCACTCCGGATCGGTTGAACAAACTGTGCGGGTTGCCATGAGTCTTGACTCATGATGAGTGATAGCTCATACTGGGGTGGTGTGGGAGGTTGAGGTCACCGACGAGTTCGTCGATTGGTGGTCGACGCTGACCATCGAGCAACAAGAAGCGGTCACCGACCGAATCGATGTACTCGCGGAACGAGGTCCAGATCTCGGTCGTCCGATCGTCGACAGAATCCATGCGTCTCGTATCAGTCGATGAAGGAACTCAGAGCGGCCAAGGGCGGCGCGCTGCGAGTGTTGTTCAGCTTCGATCCGCGTCGCCAAGCGATCTTGCTGTTCGGCGGTGACAAGATCGGCGAATGGAACGACTGGTACGAGTGGGCGGTACCACTCGCCGACGACCTGTACGACGTGTACCTGGAAGAACTCCGAACCGAAGGACTGATCTGATGGCCCGAACCAAATTCTCTGAACTCCGTGACCAAGTGGTTGCCCGCCCCGGTGCACCTGAGCGTCTCGCCGAACTTCGCCGCGACACGCTCGAAGAGATCCGGCTCTACGAACTCCGTCACGGTGAGGCAATCAGCCAGGCAGAACTGGCCGGTCGACTCGACGTCACCCAAGGGGCGATCTCCAAGCTTGAGCACTCCGAAGACGTACGGGTCTCGACGCTTCGCCAGTACCTCGAAGCCCTCGGTGCACGCCTTGAACTCGTCGCTGTGTTCGATGACGAGGGTCGTCGGGTCCCTGTGCATCTCGGCAAAGACTCCGCCGCCTGATACTCCTGCGCCGTTTGCGTTGACCCGCGACAGTACGGCAGATCTGGCGCGCTCGTCGGTACCCCGACGGCGTGTTCTCCTGGTTTCTCCGGTGCTAGCAGTCCTGTTCTTCGGGGTTGCCCGGGCGCGGTCCGGCGCTGAGCTCGAGCACGGTCACATCTCGTGGATCGGGTTCGGTCGGGATCTCGTTGCCGTCGTCGTCGTAGGCCAGGAACGGCTCCCCGGCCGAGGACAGTACGACGTCGATTCCGCTCGTCGTGGCGTAACCGATGGAGTAACAGCCGCGCTCGCTGACGTTGAGATCATCGACGTGGTCGGCCCAAGTCGAGCCGACCGTGATCCCGTCGCTGGTGGTGAGCGGCGGATTGAGGCTCTCGTTGTTCTGCACCCAACCGACGAGCGCGAGCGAACCAGGGGACGGGCCACCGAAGGCGGCGCACAGTCCGTTGTCGAAGCACGTCGTGCGCTGCGCCGGGTGGATGAAGACCTCGGCACTGGTGTCGTCGAGGTAGGTGCCGTCGCCACGATCGATCGTGTACGTGGTGGAGGTGTCAGAGGTCACGGCACCCAGCGCAGGCTCCAGCACCGCAAGGGTCTCGGCGAACGACGTTCCGAACGCGGCCGGACCGATCCCATCGGAGCGCAGAGAAAGGACCGCAACGGCGGCGGACTCCGATGTGGTCGTCGGCGGCTGTGTCGTCGAAGTGGCAGCACGTGTATTGGCTGTGGTCGTCGCACCAACCGTGGCGGTTGCCGTGGTGTCCGGCGATTGAGTCGTCAGCGTCATGGCGGCGACGGTCGACTCCGTGCTTGGATCATCCCCACTTGTCGTGCATCCGGGGACGGCCATCAACACCAACGCAGTCATCAGCGCCCGTCGCACGCTCACGTGATTCGCGGCTGCTGTCGTGATTCGGTCGTGATCGTTCATGGGAAGCGCAGATTGCCCGGTATGTGCGCGCAACGCAAGCGCCGCACCATTGTCGAAGGCGCCAAGAGACCACTCGATATTGCTCCAGATATTCACGATCGATCGGGCTTCGCACGCGCCACAGTCCGGCCCCAGCGTGAGGCCGCATAGTCACCCGTCGCCTACCCGCGTCAAGACCGGCGACGACCGATTGATTGCTCGGAGTGACATCGGCGTGCGGCAGCTGGTTGCCGGTGTAT
>JBGTEH010000643.1:0-3493 GCA_041747915.1 Ilumatobacteraceae bacterium | reverse complement strand
ATCCGGCCGCCCGGCTCGAGCGTGCGTACACACTCGGCCAAGACCTCGCGCAGCATTGTCAGATAGTCGATGTAGTCGCCCGGCACGTGACCCTCGCCGAGTGCTGTCTCGTACTCCTTGCCCGCGAAGTACGGAGGCGACGTCACGACGAGCGCCACCGACGCGTCGGGCACCTCCGACATGTGGCGCGCATCGCCGTGGTGGATCACGTCGAGCACACCCGGCACGCCGAGCGTGGCGTCGCTGCTGATCTCGGGCGTCGCAAATCGGGCGTAGAAATCGGTCGAGTCGTGCGACTCGCGTTTGCCGACGCCGAACGACGAGGTGGACGTACCCATCGACGTGCGGTCAGCTTCCGAGATTCAACGTCGGATTGGTGCCGGTGGCGGCGCGTTGCATCCGCTCGACCGGGCCGTGACGCATGTCGGGGTGGGTGAGGATCCAGAACTGGTCAGCCTTGATCGCGGCGACGACCTGGTCGGCAACCTCGCTGGCCGGGATCCCGCCGTCGACGCCGGAGCGGAAGAACTCGGCGATCAGCGGTCCGAGCGGAGAGTCGATCGACTCGGGCTCCTTGACCATCAAGTCGGTCTTGACGAAGCCGGGACACAGCACACTCGCACCGACCGGCGAGGCGAGAGCTTCGAGTTCGAGGAACAGGCTCTCGGTGAGACCGACCACGGCATGCTTGGTGGCGAAGTACGGCGCGAGACCCGGCGCCGCTCCGAGGCCGGCCATGGATGCGGTGTTGACGATGTGGCCGACACCCTGCTGTTGCATGATGGGCAGGAACGCCCGGATCCCGTGCACGACGCCGAAGAGGTTGACGTCGACGACGCGATGCCAGAGCTCGATCGAATCGGTCCACGGGTCGCCGAACCCGCCGATCCCAGCGTTGTTGAACGCCACGTGGACAGCTCCGAAATGCTCGAGCGCGTACTCGGCGAGCGCGTTCACTTCGGGTTCGGCGGTGGTGTTGCAGACCATCGTGGCGACCGAGGCACCGTCTTCGCTGAGCCGGGCCTCGACGTCGCGCAGCTTCGGTGCGTCGATGTCGGCCAGCACCACACTCATCCCTTCAGCGATCAGTGCCTCGGCAACCGCGAGGCCGATGCCGCTCGCTCCACCGGTGATGACGGCCACGTTGCCGGGCGAGATCGCGGGCGGGCGCGCCGTGGCTGGAAGCGAGTCGGACATCACCCAAATCTAGACGGGCACGGCGAGCCCGGAACGTGACAGCTACCGTTGAGGCGCCATGGCCTACCGCTATCTCTGGTCCCCCCTGCAGCTCGGGCCCGTCGAGGTGCGCAACCGGATCGTGTTCTCGGCGCACCTCACGAACTATGCCCGCAACGGGCTGCCGACCGAGCAGCACGCGGCCTACTACGGGGCGCGAGCAGCAGGCGGCACGGGGCTGATCATCACCGAGGAGCACTCGACCCACCCGACCGACTGGCCCTACGAGAAGCTGATCCACGGCTTCCACCGAGAGGTGATCCCCGGCTACCGCCGGATCACCGACGCCGTGCACCGTCACCGCGTGCCGATCTTCGCCCAGATCAACCACAACGGGGGCCAGGCATCGTCGATGTTCTCCCGTCTGCCGGTCTGGGGGCCGTCACCCGTCGCTGACCCGTTGTTCCGCGAGGTTCCCAAGGCGGTCACCGCCGCCGAGATCGACGCGATCGTCGCAGGCTACGCGGTGGTGGCCGAGCACTGTGCCGAGGGAGGCTTCGACGGCATCGAGCTCCAGTGCTCGCACAGCTCGATCGTGCGCGGGTTCCTCTCGCCCGCCACCAATCACCGCACCGACGACTACGGCGGACCGCTCGAGTACCGCGCCCGGCTGCTCGTCGAAATCGTCGCCGCGGTGCGTCAGGCCATCGGCGGCGGACTGGCGCTGGGCGTGCGGATCTGTGGCGACGAACTGATCGAGCACGGGACCACGATCGACGACGCTGTGAGGATCGCCGAGATCGTGGAAGCCACCGGCCACGTCGACTACATCAACACGTCGATCGGTGTCGCAACGGCGAGCCTGTTCATGATCGAAGCATCGATGCACATCCCGCCCGGGTACGCAATGTTCATCCCCTCGGCGATCCGCAAGGCGGTCGAACTGCCCGTCGTCGGTGTCGGTCGCTTCAAGGATCCGTTGCAGGCCGAGCGCGCGCTGGCCGAGGGTCACTGCGACCTCGTGGGGGTCGTGCGTGGTCAGATCGCCGATGCGGACTTCGCCGCCAAGGCCCGGGCCGGATCGACCGACGAGACACGGCTGTGCCTGTCGTGCAACCAGGAGTGCGTGGGCCGAATGGGTCTCAACCGCTGGCTCGGTTGTATCGAGAACCCGCGCACAGGGCGAGAGGCCGAAGGCGTCGGGGCGGTGATGCTCACGAGCAAGCCGAAGTCGGTGATGGTCGTCGGTGCCGGCCCCGCCGGTCTTCAGGCCGCCATCGCCGCTCGCCGCAACGGGCATCGGGTGACCGTGTACGAGAAGGATTCGGTGGCGGGTGGGCAGGTGCGTCTCGCCGCTGCGGTGCCGAACCGCGCAGAGTTCGGCGACATGATCCGCAACCAGATGACCGAGTGCACTCGCCTGGGCGTCGAGTTCGAGTTCGATGTCGGTGTCTGGCCCGGTTTCGTCGACGAGAAGCGTCCCGACCACGTGATCGTTGCGACCGGCGCCGAGCCGGCGCACCCGTACTGGGTGCCCGATGATGCCGACAACGTCGTGGATGTGCGCCAGGTGCTCGATGGTTCTGTCGAACCGTTCGGCGACGTCGTGGTGTTCGACGAGATCGGATTCCACCATGCAACCTCGACGGCCGAGGTGCTCGCCGACCGCGGGTGCCGCGTCGAGATCATCACGCCGGGCATGGTCGTCGGGCAGGATCTCGGCATCACCCTCGACATGGAGAACTGGTGGATCCGCGCCGGCGAGAAGGGGATCGTGCAGACCACCGATCTCATCGTGACCGGAATGGACGGTCACACGTTGAACCTCCAGCACCACCCGACGGGCACGCACCTCACCCGCACGCCCGACTGGGTGGTACTCGCCGTCGCGGCCAACCCCGTCGAGTGGCTCTACAACGACCTGAAGGCTGCCGGCGTCAGCGTCGAACGCGTCGGTGACTGTGTCGCTCCGCGCCGAGCCCACGCCGCCGTCATCGAAGGCGAACGAGCCGGCGCCGCCGTGTGACGCCAGGGGTCAGACCCCCGGCGTGACACGTGCAAGGATCGGGCCGTGATCGACATCGATGCTGCGTTGGCGGCGCTCTCACTCGACGACAAGTGCATGCTCGTGGCGGGGCGAACGACGTGGCGGACGCGCTCGTTCCCCGAAGCCGGCGTTCCGGAGATCAAGATGTCCGACGGCCCCAACGGGGTGCGCGGAGAGGGTCACGGCGGGTCCGGTACGCCCGGCGTGGTCGTGCCCGCCGGCATCACGCTCGGCGCCACGTGGGACCCCGAACTCGTCGGCGAGATCGGC
>JBGTEH010000642.1:0-2288 GCA_041747915.1 Ilumatobacteraceae bacterium | reverse complement strand
GTGCGAATCACCGAGGAGGGCACGCGTCGAC
The DNA here is from genome assembly GCA_041747915.1 of Ilumatobacteraceae bacterium. Classification (GTDB taxonomy): domain Bacteria; phylum Actinomycetota; class Acidimicrobiia; order Acidimicrobiales; family Ilumatobacteraceae; genus Sva-07. Next base: position 2,257 of record JBGTEH010000642.1, on the reverse strand, counting down.
ACGACGATGTCGCGGCGAGACGCTCGACGGCGATGATGCACATCCTGAGCGAATTCGACCCCGACGAGCGGGCGCAACTCGCCGACCTCCTCGACCGATTCGTCGAGTCGGTCGACACGGTGATGGCACGCATGAGCTCGCCGAACAATTCCGAAACCCCCTGACCCCGGGCGATCGGCCCGGTACAGTCCCGCTCATGGCCGATCAGGCAACGTTCGCCGCCGAGGCGATGCAGTACGCCCCCCAGCTGTACTCCGGTGCGCTCCGCATGACCCGCAATCGCTCCGACGCCGAAGACCTCGTGCAGGAGACCTATCTCAAGGGCTACCGGAGCTACCACTCGTTCACCGAGGGCACCAACCTGCGGGCGTGGCTGTTTCGCATCATGACCAACACGTTCATCAACTCCTACCGTGCGAAGCAACGGCGCCCCGACGAGACCGAACTCGGCGACTTCGAAGATCTCTACCTGTACAAGAACCTCGGAGCGCTGCAGAACTCATCGATGGGTCGATCGGCCGAGGAATCGCTGATGGAGATGCTCCCCGACGACGAGGTCAAGCAGGCGCTGGAGGATCTCCCCGACAACTTCCGCCTGCCGGTGATCCTCGCGGACGTCGAAGGATTCTCGTACCGCGAGATCGCCGACATGCTCGACATCCCGATCGGCACCGTGATGTCGCGGCTCCACCGGGGAAGAAAAGCGATGCAGAAGGCGTTACACGATTTCGCCCTCGTTCGGGGGCTCGTGGCCGCGGAGGAGGGCAGTTGATGAACGACGACGTGATGGCGACCGACGCTCCGACCGGGCGGGACTGCACCGAGACTCTTCGCGAACTCGACGTGTTCCTCGACGGCGAACTGAGCGACGAGCAGCGCACGGCGATCACCCATCACCTCGATGGCTGCATGGACTGCCTCGGTGCGTTCGATTTCCATGCAGAGCTCAAGCAAGTGATCGCCCACAAGTGCAACAACGACGAGATGCCGCCGGATCTGCTGTCCAAGATCGAACTGTGCTTCGGCACCGATTTCGACGGCGACGGTCAGATCGGCTGACCCACCGTCGGCGACCACCATCGAGAACTGTGTGCGGCCGCGACCCTGGGGTTAGCCTTTCGGATCATGCTCGCCGCAAACATCTGGCACTGGTGGATCGGCATCGCCCTGCTGCTCGTGTCGCTGATCTTCCTGGTCGTGATGATCGTCAGCTACCTGAAGTTCGTGTCGTCGCAGAAGTATCCGTCGGCGAAGCAGCAACGCGCCCGCCACACGGACCTCTAACCCGACAGGCATGCTGAGTACCGGCATGTCAGCGGGCTTCGACCTCCTCGAGCGGTGCACATTCGCTCCCGCCGGGACGCCCGTGGTGTGCGGGTTGTCGGGTGGCGCCGATTCCACGGCGCTCGTCGTGCTCGCTGTCGAGGCCGGATGTGTCGTCACGGCTGTACACGTTCATCACGGTCTGCGCGTCGGCGCCGACGGCGACGCCGAGATCGCGACGGCGACGGCCGAGCGACTGGGCGTCGAGATGCACGTCGAGCACGTCGACGTTCCCGACGGTCCGAACCTCGAGGCCCGAGCGCGAGCCGCTCGCCGCGAGGCGTTGGGCCATGGTGCGCTGACCGGTCACACCGCTGACGATCAGGCTGAAACCCTCCTGCTCGCACTGGTGCGCGGGTCAGGCGCCACCGGGCTCAGCGCGATCGCACCAGGGCCCGAGCACCCGATCCTCGCCCTTCGGCGCTCGGAGACCACTGCCCTGTGCGGACGCCTCGGCCTCGACGTCGCCGATGATCCGTCGAACCGCGATCAGCGCTTTCGGCGCAACCGCATCCGCCACGAGTTGTTGCCGCTGCTCGACGACATCGCCGAACGCGACGTCGCGCTGTTGCTCGAACGCACCGCGGCACTCCTGCGCGACGACGACCGGTTACTCGACGAACTCAGCGTCACGATCGACCCCACCTCCGCACACGACCTGACGAGCGCTCCACTGCCGCTCAGTACGCGTGCGGTGCGCCGTTGGCTCGCACTCGATGGCTACCCGCCCGACGCCGCGGCCGTTGGTCGGGTGCTGGCTGTTGCGCGCGGCGAGTGCGCAGCGTGCGAGCTGGCGAGTCGGTCGAGCAACCGGTCGTCGTCGCGCAGGAGTGCCGCGGTGCGTTCGAGCAGGACCGCAACGTCGCGTTCGGCGATGTCGTCGAGGAGCGGCAGCAACTCGTGGCGGATGCGGTTGCGCCGAAAGCGCGGATCG
>JBGTEH010000641.1:0-4667 GCA_041747915.1 Ilumatobacteraceae bacterium | reverse complement strand
ACGCAACTGGTTGCGGCCGAGCTTGCGATACGAATCCGTGTCGACGATGCCGTTGGCCCGCAATGCCGCGTTGATGGAGGCGGCATCGATCGAGTCGTCGATGTCGATGGTGCCGACCACATTCGAACGCTTCGTGGGGTCGCCCACGAACGGGGTTGCGAAGCTGCTCGCGTGCGCCCACGCGTACAGCGTGGCGGCCGACTGGGCGCTGCGCCCGGCGACGAATGACATCCCGCCGTTGTCGTTCATCCATCGGAGCTGCGCGTCGAGCAGCAGCAGCGTCGTCAGTGCAGGCGTGTTGTAGGTCTGGTTCTGGACGGAGTTGTCGAGCGCGATCTTGAGATCGAGCGATGCTGGCCGCCAACGATCGCTCGCCCCGATCGATTCAATGCGCTCGATTGCCGCGGGCGAACACGCGGCGAGCCAGAGCCCGCCGTCGGAGGCGAAGCACTTCTGCGGCGCGAAGTAGTACACGTCGACCTCGGCAGGATCCCACGTGAGACCTCCGGCGGCCGAGGTGGCATCGACAGCCACGAGCGCATCGCCGGCACCGGTCGGGCGCGCCAACTGCATGGCCACACCGGTCGACGTCTCGTTGTGGGTCAATGCGTACAGGTCGATTCCGACCTCGGCAGTGGCGTGCGGGTGCGAGCCGGTGTCCGAGGTGACGACTGTCGGCTCACCGAGATGCGGTGCAGCCGCTGACGCTTCGGCGAACTTGGAGGAGAACTCACCGAACACGAGGTGCTGACTGCGATCCTGGATCAGGCCGAAGGTGGCGACATCCCAGAACACGGTGGAGCCGCCATTGCCGAGGACGATCTCCCAACCTCCCGGCAGGCCGAACAGCGACATGAGTCCGGTGCGGACGCTCCCCACGAGGTTCTTCACGGGTGCCTGGCGGTGCGACGTTCCGAGCACCGATCGTTGGGCGGCAACGACGACGTCGATCTGTTCGGCTCGTACCTTGGACGGCCCGCACCCGAATCGACCGTCGGCCGGCAGAAGATCGGGGGGGATCACGATGGTGGCGGGGTCCGAACTCACGGCCCAAGCATGGCGCGTGCGCGACGCGATCGCACGCTGCGAATTGTCGTTGGGATGCCGACTGCGCTGTGGCAGGCTGACCGCCGTGAAGCGCACCTCCGAACGACTCGCCGCCATCGCCCCCTCCGCCACGCTGGCAGTCGACGCCAAGGCCAAGGCCCTCCAGGCCGCCGGGGAGAACGTGATCGGTTTCGGCGCCGGCGAACCGGACTTTCCGACGCCGGCCCACATCGTCGACGCAGCCGTCGATGCCTGTCGCGATCCGAAGAACCACCGCTACACGCCCGCCGGTGGCTTGCCGGAACTCAAGACAGCGATCGCCGCGAAGACGTTGCGCGACTCGGGCTTCGAGTGTGCGCCGTCGCAAGTGCTCATCACCAACGGCGGCAAGCACGCCGTGTACACGGCGTTCGCCGCGCTGTGCGATCCGGGCGACGAGGTCATCTGTCCTGCTCCATACTGGACCACCTACCCCGAAGCGATCACGCTCGCCGGGGGGGTGCCGGTCGTGATCGACACCGACGCGTCGAGCGGATTCCAGGTCACGATCGAGCAACTCGACGCGGCGTACACCTCGCGCACGAAGGTGTTGCTCTTCGTCAGCCCAGACAACCCGTCGGGCTCCGTGTGCCCGCCCGACATGGTCAGAGCGATCGGCGAGTGGGCCGTCGACAATGGCGTGTGGGTGATCACCGATGAGATCTACGAGCACCTGACGTACGGCGACAATGTGTTCGCATCGATGCCCACGCTCGTGCCCGAGCTGGCGAACCAATGCATCATCGTCAACGGCGTCGCCAAGACCTACGCGATGACCGGCTGGCGAGTCGGCTGGATGATCGGCCCCGACGATGTGGTCAAGGCATCGACGAACTTCCAGAGCCACGCCACCTCGAACGTGGCCAACGTGTCACAGCGCGCGGCGCTCGCCGCGGTGTCGGGTTCGCTCGACGACGTCGTGATGATGCGCACCGCGTTCGCCCGCCGGGCCCAGACGATGTGGACCAAGCTCAACGCCATCGATGGCGTCACCTGTCTCGAACCACAGGGAGCCTTCTATGCGTATCCCGACCTCACCGGCCTGCTCGGGCGCCCGATCGGCGGCGTGACGGCGACCAACACACTCGAGTTGGCGGACCTCGTCCTCGACAAGGCGAAGGTCGCCTTCGTTCCCGGCGAAGCGTTCGGGCTCGGTGGCTACGGCCGGTTCTCGTTCGCCCTCGGCGACGACGACTTGGCTGAGGGCATCGACCGATTCGCCGCCCTCGTCACCAGCTGATCCCGCCCCCGACCATCCGAAAAATGCGGTGTGGTGCCCGCTGAGCGGGCAATTCCCCGCACATTTCGGGGTTGGGTGGGATGATGTCGCGGTGAGTGTGCTTGCATCGAGCGAGCATCGACGCCGAACCGAAGGAAGTGTGATGGACATCGAAGCGCGTACCGACGACACTCATCGCGAGATCCTGCAGATGCTCCCGGCGAACCTGATGGACTTCACCGATCTCGATGCGGCCGTCGCCCAACTCATGGCGTTGCTCGGCGCGGCCCCCGTCGAGCTACCCGATTCGATCGAACTCGTCGACCACACCGTGTCGAGCGCCGATGGGCAGTCGATCCTCGTTCGGCTGTACCGGCCCCGCAACGGCGCATCGACGAGTGCGGGCCTGTATTGGATCCACGGCGGAGGCCTGATCCTGGGCAATGTGTCGATGGACGACGCCCACTGCGCCACGATCGCAGCGGAACTCGGCATCGTGGTGGCATCGGTCGACTACCGACTGGCGCCGGAGTTCGCGTATCCGACACCGCTCGACGACTGCGTCGCCGGCTACGAGTGGCTCGCGGAGAACTGCGCCGACCTCGGCGTCGACTCCGACCGCATTGCGATCGGTGGAGCAAGCGCGGGCGGCGGTTTGGCGGCTGCCACGGTCCTGCGACTTCGCGACGGCGGCGGGCCGCGACCTTGCTTCCAGCTCCTGCGGTACCCGATGCTCGACGACCGCAATGAGACACCATCGAGCCACGCCATCACCGATGGCCGGGTGTGGAACCGATCGGCGAACCTGATCGGCTGGACGGCCTACCTGGGCGACGCTCGCGGTAGCGCCGACGTCGACGCGTTCGCGGCAGCGGCTCGTGCCGATGATCTGTCCGCACTCCCTCCGGCGATCGTCACCGTCGGCGACCTCGACATGTTCCTCGACGAGGACATCGACTACGCGCAGCGCCTGCTCGGCGCCGGGGTGCCGACTGAGCTGCACGTGTATCCGGGGTCGTTCCACGGCTCCGACACGATGGTGGCGCATGCCGACGCGTCGCAACGGTGGCGACGCGACGAGATGGCTGCCCTCGGTCGGGCCCTCGATCTGACCTGAACCGGTTCACGCCGCCACGCAGCGCCGGTCAGGTCCACCAGAGTTGATGGCGAAGAGCGAGGCCCGACACGACAACCAGCACGAGGCACTCGACGACCTGCTCGACGGCGCCCAGAATGTCGCCGCTGATCCCACCGAAGGCCCGGCTCGCGAGCCACGAGACCGCCGACGCACCGACGATCGCACAAGCGACGAGCGGCCCGATCCACCAGCCTGTTGCGAACGTGGTGATCACGAATGCTCCCGCCACCCCGACCGCGCAGGCACGGCCCGACAGCGATCGCGTGTAGTCGGCTCCCAGGCCGAGTTCAGGGACCTCGCTCGCGGTTCTCATCACGCCCACCGCCGCGCCACGGCCGAGGGTGTGTGCGGCCACGATCCCCGCGAACGCGGTCGCAGGTCCGAGCGACGCCACGCACACGACGCGCAACACGATCGACGCGCACAGCGCTGCGACGCCGTAACTGCCGTGGCGTGAGTCCTTCAGGATCTCCCGGCGTTGCTCCGGCGTCCAACCGCCCAGGCCGTCTGCTGTGTCGGCAAGACCGTCCTCGTGGAAGGCGCCGGTCATGATCACACCGGCGATCACCGCCACGGCCGCTGCGACCGACGCAGGAACCAACTCCATCATCCCGACGGTGATCAGCCCGACCGTGGCACCGATCAGAGCACCGACGACCGGGAACCATGGGACTGTGGCGGCCAGGTCGGGTGCCGCTCGCAGCCTGATCGGCACCCGGGTGAGGAACTGAGCGGCGCCGAGAAACCCGCCGATCATTCGCCGAACCACTCGGCAAATGTCGGTACATCGGTGATTCCGGCGCACGCCATCGCGATGAGTGGTACCGCAGCCATCGCGCCCGACCCTTCGCCGAGGCGCATGTCGAGATCGAGCAGGGGCGGCTTGCCGAGCCGCTCCAGCAGCTTGCGATGCCCGGGCTCCGACGAGCAGTGTCCAACCGTGCAGTGATCGATGATGTCGGGATCGATTTCGTTGAGCGGCAGCACTGCTGCGGTGACCACGTACCCGTCGAGCACGACCGGAATCGAGTGGTGGCGAGCCGCCACGGTGGCTGCGGTGATGGCTGCGATCTCGGCGCCACCGACCTCACGAAGGATTTCGATCGGGTCGGTGATGCCGGCGATCCGACGGACGGCCTCCTGCACGGCCTGGCGCTTGCGGGCAAGGCCCTCGTCGTCGACGCCGGTGCCGCGCCCGACCCAGGCCGCTGTCTCGCCCCCTGC
>JBGTEH010000640.1:0-2086 GCA_041747915.1 Ilumatobacteraceae bacterium | reverse complement strand
GAGTCCCCGGACGACACCGTCGCCGAGCCTGCTGTTGCGCCCGAGACCGTCGCCGAACCGTCCGATGCCCAAACGGAAGCGCCCGACGACGACGCCGACGAAATCGTCGAGCCGACACCGTTTGAACAGCGCGACGCCGACTTGACGCCGATCATCGTCGGCGCCGCTCGCAAACTCAAGCGTGTGCTCGCCGACGAACAGAACGAGGTGCTCGAAGCGCTGAGGCGCAAGGAACCCGTGCGCTCACTCGAGTCCCTCTTGCCCTCATCAGCCGACCACAGCGCGCGCTATGCGTCGGCCATCGCCGACGACGTGATCGCGGCGGCACAGGCCGGCGCTCGGTTGGTTGCACCGGCTGGTTCGGGCCCTTTGCGCAAGGGCGAGACGAGCGCAGCCGCGACGGCTGCCGACGACGTTCTCGGCGAGTGGCTGATCGTGCCGTTGCGCGAGCGACTCGAACGGTGCGTACTCGACGGTGACGGCGACAACATCGGCATCGGCAAGCGCGTGCGCGCTGTGTATCGAGAGTGCAAGACGCAGCACATCGACGAGAATCTCGACGACGTGGTCTACACCGCCCACGGCCGAGGCGTGCTGTCCGCCATCGGAACGGGCACCTCGGTCGAGTGGGCGTGCGATACCGCCGCAGCGTGCTGCTCCGACTGCGACGACAATTCGCTGGCCGGAGCGATCGCCGCTGGTGAGGCGTTTCCGACGGGGCATTCGTACGCCCCGGCACACATCGGTTGCCGATGCATCTTGCTCCCTGCCGGCCGTTAGGGTCAGGCGCCAATGCGGCGCAGATCTGAGGTTTCAGGCGATCGGACCCGGCGCCGGATCAGCGGCCGCGGGCTCGTCATCGTGCTCGGGGCGCTGTTCCTGTTCGTCCTCATCTTCGGTCGGGCGATCGCTCGGTTCTACGTCGACTACCTGTGGCACGAGTCGCTCGGACGCGAGGATGTCTTCTGGGGAGTGCTGCGGGCCAAGGTGGTCCTCTTCGCGATGTTCTTCGGCGCCTTCGCGGTGATCGCCGGCGTCAACCTGTGGATCGCCGATCGGGTGGCGCCGGTGTCGTTCCCTGCGAACGTGCATCCCTACGTCGAGCGTTTCCACGACGTCTTCGGTCACCGCCTGCGCATCGTGCGCTACGGCATCGCGCTTCTCTTCGCAACGCTGCTGGCGATTCCCGCTGTGGGCCTGTGGCAGGACTGGTTGTTGTTCCGCAATGCCCGCGAGTTCGGTATCGCCGACGCCCAGTTCGGTGCCGACGTCGGCTTCTACGTGTTCCAACTCCCGTTCCTGTCGTTCGTTCTGAACTGGTTGTTCGCGTCGTTGATCATCGTGCTGCTGCTCACGGCCGCCGCTCACATCCTCAATGGCGGCGTCGTGTTCGTGTCGCCGGTGCCCGTAGTGCGTCAATCCACCAAGGCGCACCTCGCGGTGCTGCTCGCCGTGCTCGCCGTCGTCAAGGCGGGTGACTACTGGCTCGACCGATATGCGATCACCAACACCGAACGCGGAATCGTCCAGGGCGCAACCTATTCGGTCGTCAAGGCGCAGCTCCCCGCCATCTTGTTGTTGATCCTGATCGCATTGCTGACGGCTGGCCTCTATCTGTCGGTGGTGCGCAGTGGTTCGTTCCGCCTGCCGTTGATCGCGTCGGCGCTGTGGCTCGTGGTCGCTGTGGTGGGCGGTCTGATCTACCCGGCGGTGGTTCAGGCCCTCGTCGTCAACCCGAACCAGGAGGCCCGAGAGGCGCCCTACATCGAACGCAACGTCACCGCCACCCGCGACTCGTTGGGGATCACCGATGTCGACGTGCGTACGGTCGACTTCCAGCCGCTCACCGCCGACGACGTCGCGGACAACCTCGCCCCCATCGAGAACGCCAGGCTCCTGAATCCGGCGCAGACGCAAAGTCGGTTCGTGGTGGATCGAGGTGAGGTGGCCGGGCTCACCATCGATGACCTCGACGTCGACCGGTATGTGCTCGACGGTGAAGATCCCGAACAGGTGCTCATCGCGGCCCGTGAACTCCAGCTCAGCGGTGTCACCAACAAGAGTTGGCAGGGCCTGCACCTGATCA
>JBGTEH010000639.1:0-2566 GCA_041747915.1 Ilumatobacteraceae bacterium | reverse complement strand
GGTGGTCGCCGGTGATCATCACCGAACGGATTCCGGCCGAGCGGCACTGCGCGACGGCCGGACGCACCTCGGGGCGGGGCGGGTCGATGATGCCCACGAGGCCGAGCAGGGTGAGGTCGCTCTCGGCGCCGGCGACCATGTCGTCGGTGGTGGTTCCGGGTGCGAACGTTCGCATGGCCACGGCGAGCACGCGCATCCCGTTCGATGCCATCCGGTCGTTGGCGGCCACGACGCTATTGCGCCAACCTTCGCCGAATGGTTGGGGCCCGCCGTCGGTCCACACCGCCGTCGTGCGATCGACGAGCCCGTCGACCGCACCCTTGACGAACGCCACATGGCCATCACGGAGAATCCCGGGGACGATCACATCGACCGCCGACGAATCGTGGATCGTGCTCATCCGCTTGCGTGTGGAGTCGAACGGGAGCTCGCCGATCCGGGGTGCAACTGTGCACGTCGCTGTCGTGTCCAGTCCGGCATCGTGGGCAGCCCGCAGCAGCGCGGTCTCGGTGGGTTCGCCGGTCAACACCGGGGTGCCCTGCGCGTCGAGCTCCAGGTGCCCGTCGTTGCAGAGCACCCCGGCGACCGCCATCAGCTGCGCAGCGACCGGCAGGTCGACGATCGGTTGCGTGGCCTCGGAGTTCAGGTCGATCGTTCGACCGGCGACGTCGAACGTCGTGGCCGTCATGAGATTCTGTGTCAGGGTGCCGGTCTTGTCCGTGCAGATCACGGTGACGGAACCCAACGTCTCGACGGCGGGGAGCCTCCGGATGAGTGCCTGGCGCCGCAACATTCGCTGCGCACCGAGTGCCAGGGTGAACGTGACCACCGCCGGGAGCCCTTCGGGAATCACGGCGACCGCGACGCTGATGGCGGTGAGCGCGAGATCAGCGGCCGTCTCGCCGGCCAGGGCCCCCATGAATGCAACGAGCGCAGCGACGATGACGCCCGCGGCGGCGAGTTGCTTGCCGACTCGGTCGAGACGTTGCTGCAGCGGGGTGTCTTCACGGCCCACGTCCTGCAACAGGGTGGCGATCTTGCCGAGTTCGGTCTGCATTCCGGTCGCCACGACGAGGCCGACGCCGCGACCGGCCGCGACCTGGGTGCCGCTGTAGGCCATGCAGCGCCGATCACCGAGCGCAGTCTCTGCTGCCTCGACCGCGTCGGTTTGTTTGTCGACGGGCTCGGACTCACCGGTGAGTGCGGCTTCCTCGACCCGCAGGCTTGCCGCCTCGAGGAGCCGGAGATCGGCGGGCACGATCGCACCGGCGTCGAGTGTCACGACGTCACCCGGCACGAGCTCCGCCGATGGGACCTCCACGACTCGGCCGTCCCGGCGGGTGCGGACCAACGGCACGCTCATCCGTCGCAGTGCGGCGATCGCCTGTTCGGCGCGGTACTCCTGCACGAACCCGAGGGCTGCGAACAGCACGACGATCGCGGCGATCGCGCCGGCCTCGAGCAGCTTGCCGAGGGCCAGCGACAGTGCTGCGGCTCCGATGAGGATCAGCACCATCACCGAGGAGATCTGCGCCCAGATCAGTCGAAGCTTGCTGATCGACGCCGACTCGGTGATCTCGTTCGGCCCGAACTCGCTGAGCCGGCGGTGGGCCTCGTCGTTCGTCAGGCCGCCGAGCGAGGTGGTGAGCTCGACGAGGGCATCTTCGACATCGAATTGGTGCCATCGAACCGTTGGCACAACGGGTTTGGTGTCCGACACAGGGTTCCTTTCAGCTCACGAAAATTGCTTCGTTCGCTGAAGGTCTTCCCGCCCTGGTGGGCTGGCCGCGCCGGCTCCGGAGAGCGGATTGTCGACGGGCTTCGAGGGGTACTCCCCTTCAGTGGGATCGAACCATACCGGTCGCGAGTCGAATCGCAACCCGACGGCCAGGCATTTCGATCACGTTTGTTCGCTGTGTGTGTCATTGCGTCCAGCCATCGGTCACTCGACGCTCGACGGCGCCCTTCGACGGCTCGATGCGCAACAGGTGCAACCATCCGTTGTGCACGAGATCGCGGACCACCGCCTGTTCCGACAGCAACGAGTCGATCGACGATCGGGGCGCTTCGACGAACACCGACAGGCGCAGTGGTCGATGACGGAGTTGATGCCCGTCGTGCAGTGACTCCTCCAAACTCCCGCCTCGCCAGCCTCCCTCGGCGCAGGGATTTCCTCCACCCTCGTCATGCGCCACGTCGCCAACCATCGTCCGCTCGCTACACCCGTTCGATGACAGAACCGGTCGAAGTCTCCGAACGCGCCGAGACACGGCCATACGCGGCCGCCTCGACGGCTCGTATCGACACCAACTCGGACACGTGAGGTCCGCCCTCATCCGGCAGCTCGATCGTGGGCGGCCGGCAAGGCCCGCACATAACGCACGCTCCGTAAGCCGGTCCTCATCGGCCAGCTCGCGCCGCACCACGGCCCTTCCCGGGCGCCCGGTAATGCCGGCCAGGTTGGTCAGGTCCGAGCGCGCAGCTTGGTTGCGTTGCGAGCCACGCTCACGAGCGTCGACGCGCCCCAAGAGGACTCCTGGTACGTGGCGGGCGGTGGCAGGTGGCG
>JBGTEH010000638.1:0-3702 GCA_041747915.1 Ilumatobacteraceae bacterium | reverse complement strand
GCCGTGTTCGCGACCGGCGGCATCGGCGGCGTGCATCGTGGCGCCGAGACCACCGGCGACGTCAGCGCCGATCTCGACGCGCTGGCTCACCACCCCGTCGTGACCGTGTGCGCTGGCGCCAAAGCGTTCCTCGACCTGCCGCGCACGCTCGAGTATCTCGAGACGGTCGGCGTGCCGGTGCTCGGATGGCAGCACGACGACTTCCCAGCGTTCTACACCCGGTGGTCGGGACTGCGTGCGCCTCACCGTGTGGACCACGCTTCGGAGGTCGCAGCGATCTTGGCGAACCGCACCCGAGCCCGATCCGGTGTGCTCGTGACGGTCCCGATTCCGGTGGAGGACGAACTCGATGCGGATCGGCTCGATCGGGTGCTGCACGACTCGTTGGCGGAGTGCGAGGCAGCCGGGATCACCGGCGCTGCCGTCACACCGTTCGTGCTCGGGCGGATCGCCGAGGCCACCGATGGCCGCAGCATTCCCGCCAACCTCGCGTTGGCCGAGAACAACGCGAGGGTCGCCGCCGAGATCGCCGTCGCGATCGCCCGACCTTGAATGCCCGTCGCGTCGGGGAAAGCTGGGTTTCACCGCTGCGCTAGCGTCGTAGGTCCGCGAATCAAAAGGAGCCGACAATGACCGGACGCGTGGTGCACTTCGAAGTCCCCTACGACGACGCTGATCGGGCCCGAGCGTTCTACTCGGATGTCTTCGGCTGGGCAATCCAACCCATGCCGGAGTTCGAGTACAACTTCGTGCAGACCGGCCCGACCGCCGACACCGGCATGCCCACCGAGTCGGGCTACATCGGCGGAGGCATGTTCCAACGCCAAGAGCCGATCGGCCGACCGATCATCACGATCGACGTCGACGACATGACCAACGCACTCAGTACGATCGCCGAGCACGGCGGCGCCGCGGTCGGCGAACCACAGCACGTCGGTGACATGGGCATCGCCGCGTACTTCACCGACAGCGAGGGCAACCTCATGGGCCTGTGGCAATCGGCCAACGCGAGCTAGCGATGCGGCCCGCCCGCAGCGAGCGTCATGGAATCGGCCATCGCCGCGACTGGCTCGACGTGCGGTCGCCACGGGCGTGGCGCAGCGCGAGACTGCGGCGATGGTCAAGTTGAACCGGGATCGGGCACGTGGCGGTGACGATGACTTCGCGGCCGTCGGTGAGGAGCCGACGGTTGCAGCCCGCTACGCGGGCACGTGCGCCACCTGCGGGCAACGGTTCGCCGTCGGCGAGCCGATCGCCTCCGTCATCGTCGACAAGAAACCCACCTACCATCACGGTGCCTGTCGCTACCCGGCCACGGCCCTTCTGCGCAACCAGGCGAACCCGGCCAGGTGCAGCGCCACGACCAAGCAGGGCAAGCCATGCAACAACGCCCCCCAGAAAGGAGAGCAGTTCTGCGGCCCCCATCTCACGCAGGCGATCGCGCAAACCACGCAGGGCAGCGCGATCTGACCAACGCTGAGCCCTGTCGGAGCACCACGCTCGCCGGGTAGAGACCCGAGACCGTTCAGCGGTCGTGGGGCGTCGGAGCTGCGGCCACGACGGCGTACATCGTGAGACTCATCGAGAACTGATCCCGACGGGCTGCCTGCTGAACCCTCGCCACGAATCGATCTCGATCTGAGGGCGCGAGAACGTCGACCAGTCGGTGTCGATGAGTGACACTCGGCCACCAGGACGTAGGACGCGTGCCATCTCGGCGACCGCAGCGGCTGGGTCGGCGAGCCACTGCAGCGTCCGCTCTGATCGCACGACGTCGAAGGAATCGTCAGGCTCGGCGAGCGAACAGGCGTCGCCAACGGTGAACCGCACACGACAGCGTGCGCCACCCGCCTGTGATCGGGCGACGCGCAGCATGTCCGCAGACACGTCGACACCGACGACCCCACCGTCGTCACCCAGATCGTCAGCAAGGGCGAGCGCTGCCTCGCCGAGAGCGCACCCCACATCGAGCAGCCGTTGACCGCTACCGAGACGCAGCTCGCTGCGCTCCCAAGTGCGCAACTGACGTGTCGCCTCTCGGATCGTCGTCGACCAACCGGTAGCCGAGGCCGTGGGTGTCGTCGATGGCCATTCGGCCAACGCTACGCGTGTCCCGGTGCGGAGCGCGGTTCACCGCCCAGTTCGATTTTTCGTGTCGTGGCTCGCTTGCTTCGATCTCGGCCGAACCGTCGGCCGAATCTTCGGCTGGGCCGACAGTGTCGCCCGGGTAGGGTCGGACCGTGACCGAGATCGACGAACAGGTCCGGCGAGTCGCCGGATCAGACGGGTTCTCCGGTGTGGTTCGGGCCCATCGGAATGGTGCGGTCGAGGTGGACGCCGCGTTCGGCCTGGCCGACCGCTCGCACGGGGTCTCGGCGGAGACGACCACCCGGTTCGCCGCTGCGAGTGCGACCAAGGGCTTCACCGCACTCGCCGTGATGGGCCTCGTCGAGTCGGGCGAACTGCAGCTCTCGACGCCTGCGCGGACGCTGCTCGGCGACGACCTGGCGTTGATCGATGACCGGGTGACGATCGAACATCTCCTCGCTCACCGTTCAGGCATCGGCGACTACCTCGACGAGGACTTGATCGAGGATTCCGCCGACTACGTGATGACCCGGCCCGTGCACGAACTGACCGAGGTCTCGGCGTTCCTGCCGATGCTCGAAGCGCACGAGCAACGATTCGAGCCGGGCACGAACTTCGCCTACAACAACGGCGGCTACATGGTGCTCGCGCTGGTCGCGGAACGGGCGAGCGGGCGTTCGTACCACGAACTGATCGATGAGCTGGTCGTCCGACCGGCCGGCCTGACTGGCACGGCGTTCCTGCGATCGGACGAGCTGCCGGGCGACGCTGCACTCGGCTACCTGTACGAGACCGGTCTGCGCTCGAACGTGTTCCACCTGCCTGTGCTCGGCAATGGCGACGGTGGCATCTACACGACGCTCGACGACGTCGATGCCTTCTGGAACGCGCTGTTCGGCGGCCGGATCGTGTCAGCAGAGACGGTCGCAGAGATGATCCGTCCTCGCAGCCACGACGAGAGCGGCACCCGTCGCTACGGCCTCGGGTTCTGGTTGCACGCCGCGAACGACACCGTCCTGCTCGAGGGCGCGGATGCCGGTGTGTCGTTTCGCGCGGCGCACCGCCCGAGTACAGGAGCGGCATTCACCGTCATCTCGAACTGGTCGGACGGTGCGTGGCCGGTGGCTCGGCTGTTCAACCCGCTCATCGACGACTGAGCGTCGACGCCACGGACGTCGCCGGTTCAGGCCGCGGTGAGCGCGGCGAGGCGGGCTCTGGCCAGGTCTTCGAGCCAGCGCGACTCGGAGCACGTCGTGCGGGTGGAGTTGGATTCCGGTGCTCGTCTCGCATCGCCGATCCGTCAGCGGGATGTCGGTGCCGACGAGATGCTCGATCAGTTCGGGGTCGATGCCTGTGTCGATGCTCGTGTCGAGGCCGGGGGTGAGCCCCGTGGACCGGAGGAGTTCGGTCCAGGTCGCGGCGTCGATCACGATGTTCGCCAACGGAGCGGCGACGTTGCCCACCTACTCGGCTGCGACCGCCGTGTGGAAGACCACCCGCAGTGCGTCGAAGCGCCGTGAACGCCACGGTCGCGACCGGGCGGGCGCGCGCCGGGCTGACCAGGGTTCTGGTCAGAGCCGCGCGAGCGTCCGCTCGACTCGGTCGAGGAAGGCG
>JBGTEH010000637.1:0-3944 GCA_041747915.1 Ilumatobacteraceae bacterium | reverse complement strand
GCTGCCCCTGCTGCCCCTGCTGCTGCGCCTGCGGCGGTCCCGGACAACCCCGCGCCGTCGAACGCGGGCAGCGGCATCGTGTGTCCGGTTGCGGGCCCACGAGCCTTCGCCGACACATGGGGCGCGGCGCGCTCGGGCGGTCGCAGCCACGAGGGCGTCGACATGATGTCGCCGCAGGGAACCCCGTTGGTGGCCGTCGAGAGTGGGTCGGTCCAGTTCAAGACCACGAGCCTCGGCGGCAACTCGGTGTGGCTCAACGGTGCCAGCGGCACGCGCTACTTCTACGCCCACCTCAGTGCGTGGGAAGGCTCGTCGCGCGGCGTGTCGCGAGGCGAAGTGATCGGCTACGTCGGCTCCACGGGCAACACGACCGCCAACCACCTTCACTTCGAGGTGCACCCCGGCGGCGGACGCGCCGTCAATCCGTACCCCTACGTCCGCGCCGTTTGCTGACCCACCCCGAGATCCCCGCCCACCCCCGCCGAAAAATGCGCTGGCGTGCCCGCGCAGCGGGCACAATCCCGCAAGTTTCGGACGATTTCGGGTCGATGTGGGCGGATCAGGCGACGGGGTAGCCGACGAGGAGGCCAGCCGCGACTGCAAGCGTGACCGTTGCACCCGCCAACAGGATCAGCTTGGTGAAGCGGGTCCGGAACGATCCGGTGATGCCGGCGAAAAACAGTGCTGACGCGAAGAAGAGCGTCAAGCGGATGTAGTCGTCGGCGGTGTTGCCCGCCTCCTCGCTGCGCACCGATGCCTCCAACGCCTGCGCGTCGGACGCCTCAGAACCGGCAAAGAGCCCCTCGAGGTAGTCCTGGTCCTGCAAAAGGTTCGTCGGCACTCCGCCGGCCGCGATCTCCTGCTCCCACGATTCGAGAATCGGGAGGAAACCCGGTCGCACGAGTGTCTGTCGGAGAAACGTCTGGAGCGGCACGTTGTCCGACGCGACTGCCTGCGCGTATTGGCTGATCGAGGCGGCATCGAACGCCACGATCTGGGTCGCCAGGGCGTACTCGCGTGACGCATCGATTCGATATCCCGCCGATGCTCGGGCCTCGTCGGTCTCGACACCATTCCATCTCGAGACCTGGAATGCGGACCATGCGGAGCCCACCGTCGCGAGACCGAGCAGGAGGACCGTGACCGTCTCGATGACCCGACCGGTCCGCCGGGGGCCCGATGACCGCTTCGAGGTTGCCGGTGCCCACGGCGATTCGCTCACGGCTGATCGCTCGTGGACTCGTTCTCGTGCGCGTCATCGGGGGCCACGGTGTCCACGTCTGGATGCACCGCCATCGTGGGCAGCGGGGTCAGCGGTGTCATGAGTGCAGACGGAATCGGACGGTCACCACCCCAACGTTGGAGGATCTGCGACAGCGCTTCGATCTGGCGGTAGCGCAACATGACATCGCCGTCGACGCCGCCGAGCACATCACGCATCGATGCATCGTTCTCGATTCGCGCTCGTCGAACCGCCGTGAGGGCCTGCTCGCGCTCCAACTCGGCCCCCGCACGCAGCGTCGACTGGATGACTTCGCCCGTGTCACCGAGGTCGATCTCGCGAAGGCTGAACATCGTCAGGATGAAGCCGATGTCAGCGAGCGCAGATTGCATGGCCGATCCGAGTCGTTGTTCGAGAGCGGTGAACGCGCTTGCGAACGCGTCGTCGATCGACACGTCTGCCGTGGCTCCGATCAGAGTCTGGCGAGTCGTGTCACGCAGGGCCGACCAGATCCCCTCCGGACCGAATCGATTGTGGACATCCTTCAGCTCAGCTGTGTCGAGACGGCAACGAACGGTGTAACTCAACTCCGCGAAGACCTTGTCGCCGAGGTGTAGGCGCAGCGGGGCGTCGACGGCGTCCACCCGCTGGTCACCCGCACCCGGGCCTCCGGCCACCAACGCCAACTCACGCGACGGGTACACCTGCACCATGGCCTTGCGCCATGGTTGCATGAAGTGGCGGCCTGGCTCGAGAGCCCGGCTGGTGGCCTCTCCACGCTTCAACAACAGAGCGAGTGTGCCCGGCTCGACGAGCACCGAGGTGGCCATCAGCAGGGCGGACAATCCGCCGAGTATCAGCACGACGGCAACGAGAATTGCGATCCACGCGGCCGGGTCCATCAATCACACCTCACATCGATCGCCATACTGCGCAGACAGTAGCCCTGACGGCAATCGCGCCACCACAGCGGCCGCGGGAAGCACGCTGTGGTGGGAGATGCGTGCTGGGTGGGTCAGCCGTCGGTGGTTTCGCTCTCGATGTCGTCCTCGAGTTCGTCGAGACCGTCGTCGAGCTGGTCGTCGACACCGTCGACCGGGTTGTCGATGTCGTCGTCGTCGCCGTCGTCATCGCTGCAAGCGACCGCTCCGAGCGAAAGAAGCGCGACCGCCGAGGCGGCGATGAATTTACGGGGAAGTGTGTGCGGTGTCATGGAGCTGCGCTACCCCCCATCACCGTCGGCCAAACCGACACCAAACGACGACACGACTACGCGGGTCGGACCTCGTGGATCAGCGCTTCGCCGTTCACGTAACGGCCCAGGTTGTCGAGGAAGATGTCGACCACGCGACGCGAAGTGCGGTCGCCCGACCCGGACGTGTGCGGCGAAATGATCACGTTGGGGAGGTCCCACAGAGGATCGTCGGCGGGCAGCGGCTCGGTCGCGAACACGTCGAGCCCGGCACCTCCGAGGCGCCCCTCGGACAGCGCCGCCGTGAGGGCGGCCTGATCGACGAGTTCCCCGCGCCCCACGTTGACGAACATCGTCGTGGGCGCCATCGCAGCGATCACGTCCGCGGAGACCACCCCTCGCGTCGCGTCGGTGAGCGGGAGGGCAAGCACGATGGCGTCGGCCCCGCGCACCGCCTCGGCGATCCGATCGAGCCGCACCACCGGACACGGCTCGTCGCCGAGCGCGGCCCGACGCACGACGACGCTCTCCATCCCGAACGCGCGAGCGAGCCGTACCACCTCCTGGCCGATCGGACCGAAACCCACCACAACCAATCGTTGGCCGTCGAGATCACGAATGCTCGACGGTCGCCACTCGTGGGCCACCTGGGCACGCATCCACGACGGCGCATTTCGGCTCAAAGCCAACAGGTAGAGCATGACCGTTCCCGCGATCGTCGGTGCGCTCGCTCCCGATGACGTGGTGACCCGGACACCACGATCCATGAACATCGAGAAGATCGGGCTGTCGACACCGGCCGACATCGAGTGCAGCCACCGGAGATTCGCGGCCTCGAGCGCGACCTTCATGAACGGCGCAGCACGCTCGGGCCATGCGTCGTTCGAGAAGAACGCGATGGAGATGCGCCCGATGTCGTCCGACGTGACCTCCTCGCCACCGCGTAGCACCACGACATCGAGATCGGGCGCCACGGCGGCGAGGCGGTCGCGGTGAACGTCGAGGAACGTGTCGGTGCAGAAAAGAGCCACGACACCCAGTCTCCCAGTCGGAGCTCAGGTCGGAGGGATTCAGGCGGTCAGTTCGGCGACGAACTCGGCGAAGACGTCGGCGTACCGCATGGCATCGGCTTCGGTGTGCATCACCGAGATGAGCCACTGCTCGTCGAGGCCCGGCGGAAGAAGAATTCCGCGGTTGATTCCATGCATCCACTGCGCGAAAGCGAGATCGAAATCCGTGGCCTTGTAATCGCGGTAGTTGCGCACGGGATCGACCGACCACGTGATGCAGCCCTTCGCCCCGAACTCGACGGTATGAGCTGGAATGCCTGCGTCGTCGATGATCTTCTGGCAGGCCTCGACCAATCGATGGTTCAGAGCGACCGCGCGGTCGATCGCTTCAGCCGTGCAGGCCTCGGTGAGCGTCGCCTTGGCGGCGGCCATCACCAGCGGGTTGCCGTTGTACGTGCCGAGGTGGAGCACCTCACCGGTCGTGATGAGTTCCATGTACTCGGCCTTGCCGCCGAACGCG
>JBGTEH010000636.1:0-3766 GCA_041747915.1 Ilumatobacteraceae bacterium | reverse complement strand
GCGATGGTTGCGTCGATTGCGGAACTCATCGAACCGCCGACGCTGCTCAAGGTGATCCTCGAGACGGGCGCGCTCGGCGGCCGAGTCGACGTGTTGTCGGCCACGGCACTCGCGATCGACAACGGCGCCGATTTCGTCAAGACGTCGACGGGCAAGATCCCGGTCGGTGCGAGCCTCGATGCTGCGGCGGCGATGCTCGAGGTGATCGCCGGTGCCGGACGCTCGGTCGGCATCAAGCCGTCGGGCGGAATCCGTACGTTCGACGAGGCGAAGGCCTACGTCGATCTCGCCGATGCAGTGATGGGCGCCGGCTGGTCGACGCCTGCGATGTTCCGCTTCGGCGCCAGCGGCCTCCTCGACGCTCTGCTGGCCGTGATCGCCGGACCCGATGTCGGCGGCCCGACCGACTCGACCTACTGACCCGCTCCACTCCCGCAATGCGTGAACAAATGGGGCGCTGACCGCCCCATTCATTCACGCATTCGGCGGGGTTGGGGTGTGGCGGGCGGTGCAGCGATAGCCTCGGCCAATCCAGCCCTCGTAGCTCAGGGGATAGAGCATCGGCCTCCGGAGCCGTGTGCGCAGGTTCGAATCCTGCCGAGGGCGCCACCCACTCCCGAAATTCTCCTCGCTGTGCGCGCTGAGCGCGCATCCGGAGGAGAAATTCGGAGGTCGAGTAACGGTCGCGGGCGGATTGCTTCGATCCGGCAGACTGTGACGACCATGTCGGACCCCATCGCCACGATCTCGGAACTGCTCGCACCGGTCTTCGCCGAGCTGAACGGTGGGGAGTTCGCGGATCCGACCGTTCGCCCCTCCGAGCGCGCTGACGCCCAGGTGAACGGTGCGCTGGCCCTCGCGAAGAAGCTCGGTGGCCGTCCACATGAGATCGCGCAGGCGGTCGTGGACTCGGGTGCGCTCGAGGGTGTGGCCAGCGAGACGGAGATCGCCGGTCCGGGGTTCGTCAACGTGACGTTGTCGTCGGAGTGGCTGGCTGGTCAGCTCGCTGGTGTCGCCATCGACGATCGACTGGGCGTGCCGGCCGCTGCCTCTCCCCTGACCGTCGTGGTCGACTACTCCGCACCGAACGTCGCCAAGGAGATGCACGTCGGGCACCTCCGCACCACCGTGATCGGCGATGCGCTGGTGCGGATGATGGGGTTTCTCGGCCACCGGGTGATTCGCGAGAACCACATCGGTGACTGGGGTCGGCCTTTCGGCATGCTGATCGAGCACTTGGTGGATCTCGGCGAGGACGTTGCGGCCGCCGGGATCTCGCAGGGTGACCTCGACACGTTCTACAAGGCCGCCAACGTCAAGTTCGCCGACGACGAGGCGTTCGCCCAGCGGGCACGTGAGCGCGTCGTGCTGCTCCAGAGCGGCGACGCGGCCACTCTCGTGTTGTGGAATCGGCTGGTCGATCTGTCGACCGCGTACTTCAACACGGTGTACGCCACGCTCGGTGTGTTGTTGACCGACGACGATCTGGCGGGCGAGAGCCGATACGACGCCCTGATGCCCGGCACCGTCGAGCGACTGGTCGACTCCGGGCTGCTCATCGAAGATGACGGCGCGCAAGTGGTGTTTCCGCCCGGGTTCACCAACCGTGACGGCGATCCGCTCCCGCTGATCATCCAGGCTCGATCGGGAGGGTTCAACTACGCCACGAGTGATCTCGCGTGCGTGATCGACCGCGTCGAACGGCTCGGTGCCGATGTGATCCTGTACGTCGTCGGCGCGCCGCAACAACAGCACTTCCAGATGGTGTTCGCCGTTTCGCGGATGGCCGGTTGGCTGCCCGACGACGTCGAGGTGGTCCACGTTGCGTTTGGCAACGTGCTGGGTGACGACCGCAAGATGCTGAAGAGCCGCAGTGGCGAGCCGATGAAGTTCGTCGAGTTGCTCGACGAGGCCCTCGAGCGCGCCGACAGTGCGGTGTCGGCGAAGAATCCCGACCTCACAGCGCAGGAGAGGTCGGCGGTCGCCCGCATGATCGGCATCGGTGCCGTCAAGTACGCCGAACTTTCGACCGACCGCGTGAAGGACTACGTGTTCGACTGGGACCGCATGTTGTCGTTCGACGGAAACACCGGCCCGTATCTCCAGTACGCACATGCGCGGATTTGTTCGATCTTTCGGCGTGCGGGTGTCGATCGGGCATCGGTCTGCGGCACGCCGATCACCCTCGACACACCCCAGGAGCGGGCGCTCGCGTTGCGTCTGCTCGCGTATCCGACCGCGATCGCCGCCACGATCGAGTCCTACAGCCCTCACAAACTGTGCACGTACGTGTTCGAGTTGGCGACCGACTTCACCTCGTTCTACGAGCACTGTCCTGTGCTCAAATCCGAAGGCCCGCTGCGCACGAGTCGCCTCGCCATCTGTGACCTGACCGCGCGCACGCTGGCCCACGCCCTCGACCTCCTCGGCATCGCCGCCCCGGAGCAGATGTGACTCCCAAAACGTCCCGTTTGCGGCGCGATTCGGGTGGGCCGGGTCACCGAAATCGCACCACAAACGCCGGGGTAGGGGCGGGACGGTGACAGCGATCGCTCGGCGGCTGCTGTCGGACACAGCGGAAATCGGACACGACGGGTGGCTGAACATCGGCGGGGTGTCGATCGAACAGCTCGCGGAGGAGTACGGCACTCCGTTGTTCGTGTACGACGAGGCACACCTGCGCTCCCGATGCCGCGAGGCGGTCGCAGCGTTCGGCCCCGAGCGGGTGGTCTATGCGACCAAGGCATTCCTGTGTCGGGCCATGGCACGCCTCGCCTACGACGAGGGTCTTCTGCTCGATGTCGCCACCGGCGGTGAACTCCACGTCGCGCTCGCGGCCGGAGTGCCGGCGAGCGCCTGCACCATCCACGGCAACAACAAGTCGGGCGCCGAACTCCGCGAAGCAATCGACGCCGACGTGCGCTACATCGTCGTCGACTCGTTCGACGAACTCGATCGCCTCGACGTGCTCGCCGCCACCGGCACCGGGCCGACACCGCGGGTCGTGTTGCGGATCACCCCGGGGGTACACGCGCACACGCACGAATTCATCGCCACGGGTCAGGACGATTCGAAGTTCGGCTTCAACCTCGCCAACGGCGATGCGCTCCGAGCGGTCGATCGTGCCCGCCGGTCGGACTCCGTCGAACTCGTCGGCGTGCACTGTCACATCGGCTCGAACGTCTTCGACGCATCCTCCTTCGCCAAGACCGCCGAGGTGATGGCCGACTTCGCCGTGCCTCTCGACCTGCCCGAGCTGATCCTCGGCGGAGGCCTCGGCGTTGCGTACCTCGAGTCGGAAGAGGCGCCCACGATCACCCAGTGGGGCAACGTTGTGCTCGACGCGTGTGCGGCGCTCGGTGTTCGGTCTCGGGTGAGCGTCGAACCCGGCAGGGCAATCGTGGCATCGGCCGCGATGACGGTGTACAGCGTCGGCACAATCAAGGAGATCCCTGACGTTCGCACCTACATCGCCGTCGACGGCGGCATGAGCGACAACCCGCGGCCGGTGCTCTACGGATCGGGTTACGAGTCGTTCCTGCCGCGATCGATCGACGCCGAACGTGACCGCACCGTTCGCCTCGTCGGCAAGCACTGCGAATCCGGAGACGTGCTGGCATTCGCTGCGCAGGTGCCCTCCGACATCGCCGTCGGCGACCTGCTCGCGATGCCGGTCACCGGTGCCTATGGGCACTCGATGGGATCGAACTACAACAAGATCACGCGTCCGCCGGTGGTCTTCGTCGCTGACGGCGAAGCACGGCTC
>JBGTEH010000635.1:0-3867 GCA_041747915.1 Ilumatobacteraceae bacterium | reverse complement strand
GACGCGCTCGCCGAGTGCGAACGCTCCGGGGTGACCGGCGCGGCGGTCACGCCGTTCGTGCTCGCCCGGATCGGCGAAGTCACCGAGGGCCGCAGCGTTTCCGCGAACCTCGCGCTCGCCGAGAACAACGCGTCGGTCGCTGCCCAGGCGGCAGTCGCCGTCGCCGCCAGCTGATCGATTCCGCCAGCGCCCATTTCCGGGTGATGAGTTCGTAGTGCGCCCGGCGGGGTCAGCAGAGGTGGGTGAGGCGGCGCTCGACGCGGTCGAGGAACGCCACGCGAGCGGACTCGTCGGCGGTGTCGATGCCGTACATCGCGAGCCAGGTGGTGCGGGCGAGCGGGTGACACATCGCACGCAGGCTGCGGCTGACGGTGCGCTTTCCGCTCTCGCCCTCCACCATGTTGATCCACTTCGGTGACCCGTGCGTCGTGACCGCCACGATCCGGCGGATGTTGCGCAGGCCCGGTCGGATCCGGTTGGCGCCGTCCGGCAACGACCACGCCACTCCGTTGACCCACACCCGGTCGATCCAGCCCTTGAGCATGGCGGGTTGGCCCGACCACCATGTCGGGTAGACGAGCACGAGCGTGTCGCACCACGCCAGGTCGTCGGCGGAGGCAGCGAGTGTTGGATCGATGCCCGGCTGGCGATGGTTGGCGCGCTCGGTCGCGGTGAACCCCGGGTCGAAACCATCGGCGTAGAGGTCGGTGAGGCGCACCTCGGCGCCGCCCACCGAGAGTCCGGCGAGAACCCGGTCGCGCACGGCCGCAACGAATGACTCCGCGTTCGGATGGCAGTACACGACCAGCGCCCGGGTCATCGCAACTCCGCCATCTCGCGCTCGACACGCGCCGAGAACTCCGCGCGACTCATCGGCGTCGACGTATCGAGCGCGTAGAGGCCGAACCAGCGTGTCCGTGCCCGCACCCCGCAGCTCATTCGAAGCGCTCGGGTGATGATCCGCCGACCATTGTCGTTCACCATGCCCACGTACCAGCGAGGTGATCCGTAGGTCGAGATGCCCACGATGTGGCGAACCTGGGGCAGACCGGGTCGCACCTTGCCCGAACGCTCGTCGAATCGGAACCCGACTCCCGGCACCATCACCCGTTCCAGCCACCCTTTGAGAATCGCCGGAAGGCCGCTCCACCATGTCGGGTAGACGAAGATCAGGGCTTCGGCGCGCGTGACGAGATCGGCCGACCGGGCGACCATCGGATCGAGGATTGGCTCGGGGCCGTGATACGCACGACGCTCCTGGTCGGTCATCGCCACTCGGAAGTCGTCCGCATACAGATCCACGACGACGACCTCATGGCCGGCAGCGGTCAATCCGCTGACCGCACGGGCGGCGAGCGCAACGCAGTAGCTGTCGGGGCACGGGTGGGCGATGACGACGAGTGCGAGCATCGTCAGTCGATCGTGGGTGTCGCTGGTTCGAGCGGCGAGGACACCGGCTTGCCGCGCAACGACAGTAACTGCGTGATCGCAACGAAGACCAGGAGGAGGGCGAACAACACATTCGCAACCTGATCGCTGAGGCGATCGGAAATGGTGCCTCCGACCACGGCGGACACGGCCCCGAAGGCGCCGACGATGGCGGCCACGCGCATGTCGGCGTTGGCGTGCTTGCGGTTGCGGATCGTGCCCATGATCGAGGTCGGCACGATGACGGCCACCGATGTGCCCTTTGCCAGAACGGGGACCATGCCGAGCCCGACGACCATCACCGGCACCATGATCACGCCGCCGCCGATGCCGAGCATCCCCGCCAATGTGCCGGTGACGAACCCGACGAACACCAACAGCAGCGCCATCGTCACGGTCAACTCGGAGCGACCGGTCGAATCGGAACTGATCAGCAAGCGTGTCGCCGTTGCGAGGATGGTGATCACGAAGATGATCACGAGCACGTTCTTCGGGATCACTCGGAGGAGGTGCGTGCCGACGATCGCGCCGCCGATCGAGCCGATCGCGAGAAACAATGCAACAGGCCAGTCGACGTTGCCATGGGCGAGATAGGTGATCAGGCTGGCGAGTGCGATCGGCAATGTGGCGGCGAGCGACGTGCCGTGTGCCAAGCGCCTCTCCGTGCCGAGGGCGATGAGTCCCGGCACGATGATGAGGCCCCCGCCGACGCCGAACAGACCGCCGAGCAGACCGGCTGCCAGGCCGACGAGTGCGGCGTTGCGCATCCGGACGGGGCTGTGAGTCATCGACACGTTCGCAGAGGCTACGTCCGCGGGCCGGGTGTGAGGTGGTCCGTCAGCGACCCCGCAACAGTTCGTCGTGAAGTCGAGCCTCGATCGACGGCCAGTCGTCGACGGTGATTGCGTAGACGGCGGTGTCGCGCAGACGGTCGGCTTCGCCCACGAGGTACGAAGCCCGATGACGACGCAGTACGCCCTCGAAGGAGACCCCGAGACGCTCGATCGCCCGCCGGCTTCGGTCGTTGCGTGCATCGGTGCAGATCGCGACGCGCTGGACACCCCACCGATCGAACGCGTGGGTGAGCAGGAGCAGCTTGGCCTCGGTGTTGATGGCGGTCCGTTGTGCCGACGACGCCAGCCAGGTGCCTCCAATCTCGACCTCGTCCGGATCGCCTCGATCGAGTGGCCACAGCGGATTCAGGTATCGGGTGCATCCGACGACCTCGCCGTCCGATGTCCGTCGCTGGACGAACGGCCCGACGACTCCGTCGAGCGCACCAGCCACGAGCGAATCCACGTACGCAGCGCTCTCGGACGGGCCATCGGGCACATGGGTGAATCCGAATGTCGAGCGGTCGCCCTGGGCGGCCGCGGCGATCGCGTCGACATGGTCGAACCGCATCGGCTCCAACGTGACGTGCCGGCCGATGAGTGTGAGGGTGTCGAGTGCGGCCATCGCACCAGTGTGGCCCATGTGCAACGGCCGGGTCGGTCCGATTCGTGGCCCTGTCGCGCTGTACCGTGCGCGGATGGCCGAATCCTCCGTCGACGACCTGTTCGACACCTCGACGATCTTGCAGGCAGCGCCGATGGGCGACGACGGAATGCGGCTCGAGGTTCTCCACGATCGCGAGTACCGCGTCCGTGCGTTCCGCAAGTCCGACGACCTGCTCCTGATTCGCGGGGCGGTGCGCGACCAGAAGCCTCCGGGTTTGTACATCGACATCGATCCGAACCCGATGACGATCCATCACATGCAGATCGATCTCGAGATCGCGTTCCCGTCGCTCGAGATCGTGGGCGCCACAGTCGGGATCGAGACCCATCCGAGCGCCTCGTGTCCGAGCATCGAGGGTCACTACGACAAACTCGTCGGGCTGTCGATCGCACGCGGATTCACGCACAAGGTTCGCGAGCTGTTCGGCGGACCTCGCGGATGTACCCACACCACGGCGTTGTTGCAGGCGATGGCTCCGGTGGCGATTCAGTGCATGTGGTCGATGCGGGCTTCCCAGGCGCGTCGTGCCGGCGACTCCGGGTCGGCGCAGGAGCCGTCGCCCGAGCAGCGCCGGATGATGTGGCAGACCAATCTGAACACATGCCACGTGTGGGCCGAGGACGGTGAACAGGTGCAGCGGCTGGAAGCCGGCGGCGACTTCGAACCGCCGATCTGGGCCGCCGAACGGATGGTCGAGCTCGGGCTCAAGCCCGATGCCTGGCGTCAGCGGATGCAGTCCTGACGGCGAACGGCCTGACCACGAACGGCTGGTGGCGATCTGGGTCCGACCTGGCAGAATGGTCGACCACATGGTGGTCATAGCTCAACAGGTAGAGCACCAGGTTGTGATCCTGGCGGTTGGGGGTTCAAGTCCCCTTGGCCACCCCAAACGCAGGCCCTGAAAGGGTACGGAGACAAGGTGCGGAGCGCCTCATCGCT
>JBGTEH010000634.1:0-7218 GCA_041747915.1 Ilumatobacteraceae bacterium | reverse complement strand
GTGCCGATGGTGCCGTTCTACACGTTCTATTCGATGTTCGGTTTCCAGCGCGTCGGCGACCTCATCTGGCAGGCCGCCGACATGCGCACCCGCGGCTTCCTGATGGCGGCCACGGCGGGGCGCACCACGCTGCTCGGCGAGGGGCTCCAGCACCAGGACGGCCACAGCTTGGTGCTCGCGTCGACCGTGCCGGCCGTTCAGGCCTACGACCCAGCGTTCGCGTACGAGGTCGGCGCGATCGTGCAGGCCGGAATGACCCGGATGTTCGGCGGCGGCCCACCGGACCAGACCGATGTCTTCTACTACATCACCCTCTACAACGAGAACTACGAGATGCCTCCCATGCCCGACACGCCGGGCCTCGCGGAGGGGATCGTCGAAGGGTTGTACAAGTTCGCCGACGCCCCGGCCGACGCCTCGATCCCGGCGACCATCCTGTTCTCGGGTTCGGCGCACACCGCCGCACGTGAAGCAGCAGCGGAACTCGCCGAGCACTACGGAGTGGGCGCCGAGTTGTGGTCGGCCACGTCGTACAAGGCCCTGCGCGAAGAGGCGTTGTGGGCCGAGCGTTGGAATCGGTTGCATCCGTCGCAGGATCCTCGCGAGCCGCGCGTCGCCCAGATCCTGGCTGATTCGCAGGGCCCGATCATCGCCGTGTCGGACTTCATGAAGATCGTGCCCGAGCAGGTGCAGCGGTTCATCCACGACCGTACGTTCGTGCCGCTCGGCACCGACGGCATGGGCCGCTCCGACACCCGTGAAGCGCTACGCCGATTCTTTGAGATCGATACCGGCCACGTGGT
The DNA here is from genome assembly GCA_041747915.1 of Ilumatobacteraceae bacterium. Classification (GTDB taxonomy): domain Bacteria; phylum Actinomycetota; class Acidimicrobiia; order Acidimicrobiales; family Ilumatobacteraceae; genus Sva-07. The sequence goes on along the minus strand of JBGTEH010000634.1, from coordinate 6,415 downwards.
GCTCGCCGTACTCGACGGCCTCCTCGCCGACGGCAAGGTCGGCGAAGACGTGGTCGAAGACGCCATCGCCCGCTACGACATCGACCCCGACGCCCCCGACCCCTCCCACACCTGAAGTGACGCTGGTGTCTTTTTCCAGCGTCACATCGCAGTGGGTGTGCGACGATGAGGGGGCGTGAACGCCTACTACGAGACCCGCCTCGCCCCTGATCCCAACCGCGCGGACGTGTGGCGCCACGTCGCCGGATATCTCACACCGTGGGTCGACCCCGACGGCGCCCTACTCGATCTCGCGGCGGGCTACGCCGACGTCACACGATCGTCGATCGCCGCTCGCAAGGTGGCCATCGACTCCAACCCGTCGCTGCCCGAGTTGGTCGGCGACGAGATCGAGGCGATCGTCGGCGACGCCACCGATCTCTCGGGTTTCACGGACGGCGAGTTCGCCACCGTCATTGCCAGCAACTTCGTCGAACACCTCTCCCACGATGCCGTCGACGCCTTGCTCGACGGTGTTCACCGCGTGCTGCGCTCCGGCGGCAACCTGATCCTGATCCAGCCTAACTTCCGGCTCGCGCCGAAGCGCTACTTCGACGATTACACTCATCGCACGATCTGGACCGACACATCGCTCGGCGACCTGCTCGTGGCGCACCGCTACCGCATTGCGAGGTCCGAGCCGCGGTTCCTTCCACTGACGATGAAGTCGCGCCTGTCGTTCGGCCACCGGCTGGTACCGCTCTATCTCAGGCTGCCCTACCGACCGCTCGCCGGGCAGATGCTCGTCGTCGCCGAACGCCCGTGACCGCCCTCGTGCGCACACGCGGATAGCTTGATCAACGATGGCGACAGGGACACTCTTCATCACCGGCGACAAGAAGTCCGATGCGCTGCTCAATCGCGACGGCACGGCGCTGCTCATCGGGATGTTGCTCGACCAGCAGGTACCGATGGAGTGGGCGTTCACAGGGCCCGCCACCCTGAAGCAACGACTCGGCCATCTCGACGCCAAGAAGATCGCCGCGATGGACATCGACGACTTCGTGGCCGTCTGCTGCGAGAAGCCGGCGATCCACCGCTTCCCGGCCTCGATGGGGCGCCGCATCCACGAGGTGTGCATGGTGCTCACCGACCGGTACGGCGGCAAGGCGGCGAACATCTGGAAGGGCGTCGAGTCCGGCGACGAGCTGTATCGGCGCCTGCGCGAGCTGCCCGGTTACGGCGAGGAGAAGTCGAAGATCTTCGTCGCCATCCTCGGCAAGCGGATGCAGGTCGAACCGGAGAACTGGCGCGCAGCCGCCGGCGTGTTCGGCGACGACGTGCCCCGTTCGGTTGCCGACATCGACGGTCCGGAGTCGCTCGGGAAGGTACGGGAATGGAAGAAGGCGCAGAAGGCGGCGAAGAAGGACAAGCAGGGTCGCAGCGCCAGCGGCTGACCGCCGCAGCACCCTTCCTCATCGTCACTGCGATCGGGCTCTGGCTCACCAGGGCGTTCTGGCTGCCGGGCGGCTACGTCGTCGGATTCGACACCTACGCCTACTCCGGACCGAACCTCGAAGTCACCGAACGGGCGCTGCGCAACTGGCGCCTGCCGATCCTCAACGACCTGATCTTCGGCGGCGTCCCGCATCTCGGCAACCCGTCCGCAGCCGCGCTCTATCCGCCACAGCTACTGACGTTGCTCGTCGACGCGAACCGGGCGATGGGGCTGCTCGTCGCTGCCCACGTGATCCTCCTCGGGGGTGGCATGGTCGTGTTGGCGCGCCGGCTCGATGTCGGTCTGCTCGGCGCCACGGCTGCTGGTGTCGTCGCAATGGCCGCGGGCTCCACGCTCACCAAGACCATCCAGTTCGAGCAGATCCTCGTGGTCGCCTGGTTGCCGATGCTTCTGGCGTCGATTCACGCCGTACTGACATCGAATCGTCCGTGGCGTGCCGTGGCCGGCCTCGCGGCGACGACGGCCGCAATCCTGCTCGCCGGCCATCCGCAACTGGTGTATCAATCCGTCGTCCTCGCGCTCGCCGCCACGATCGGCTTCGCAATCGACGACAGCCGTTGGCGCCGACTTCAACAGGTGGCTGCAGGTGCGGCCCTCGGCATCTGCATCGCCATTCCTCAGTTGGTGGCGGTGCTGTACGCAACAGCTGACAGTGCGCTGGCGGACGGCCGCGAGCTGAGCCAACTGTCGTCACCTGCGCTGTCGCTGCAACCGAGACTGGCGGCGCGAGCACTGCTCGGCACGATGCAGGACCGTGACCCAGCCGCGTTCGCGGGCGGCTTCGAGAGCATCGCGTTCATCGGAGTCGTCGTGGCGATCTTGTCGATCGTCGGGGTGGTCCACTCGGTCGTCGATCGACGCTCGCGACCCTGGGCGAGTTCGTTCGCCGTCGTCGGAGTGCTCGCACTCGTGTGGGCGATGGGTCCGCGATCAACGATCTTCCGCGTCGCCTTCGACGTCGTGCCGGGATTCGACCTGGCGCGGGCATCCGTACGCTGGCTCGTCATCGTCGTGCTCGTTGCTGCGCTGTTCGCAGGCGTCGGCGTCGAAGTGCTCTGGCACCGGGCGCAGCGTCGCCATCTCGCTGCCGTTGGCATCAGCGTTGTCGTTGTGGGGGGCCTACTCGCTACGGGTGCGCTCGACGCTGCCGACGCGCGGTCCGCTGCGATCTGGGCGATCGTCGCACTGGTGGTCGTCGTGCTGCTCGTGGTGAACTCGTCGATGACACGAAGACGGTTCGTTCGGGGCACAGCGGTCGTCATCGTCGCGTTGGCTGCGTTGGAACTGCTGACGATGTCGACGAACTCGTTGCCGCAGGCGATGCGCACCGATTCGCCGTTCACGAGCCATCGCACGACGACGACCGACTTCCTTGCGTCGAGCGAGGCCGGTTTGATGCTTGCCTTGACCGACGACGCCCGCCCCGCCGATTACCAGGTCCCGGGGATGCGGCCCAACACGAACGTTCTGTCCGAAGTTCCGTCGATCGACGGCTACGACGGCGGGGTGCAGATCACCGAACGTTGGGCCGACGCGCTCCGGCGACTCACACCGACACCCGCACCTGAGCTGCCCCTGCGCAACAGTCTCGACCTCCCGATCGAGCCAGAACCTCTCGGCCGCCTCGGAGTCCGCTACGTGCTCCTCGATCGTCAACGACCGCCGGAGGTGTTCATTCCTGGCTGGACCGGTCCGCTCGCCACCGACGAGTTCTTCGAGGTGTGGGAGAACCCGACGTGGGTCGGCGACGCCGTGGCGTGGTCCGCGGCCGTGTGGTCGAACGATCCCGCCGAGTTGCTCAGAGAGACGCCTGCAACCGTGGCGCTCGCGGCCCTCGTCGACGACCCGGCCGATGCGTTCGAGTGTGAGCCGGTGGGCCCGTGCACACCTGTCGGGTTGACCGTCGAGCGACCGCGGCCGGAACGCATCGAGGTCTCGACCCAATTCGATCGTCCGACGCTGGTGAGCGTGTCGCAACAGGCACTCCCTGGTTGGCGAGTCACCGTCGACGGGGCGTCAGCGGATGTCGTCGTGGTCGACGGATTGTTCCTTGGCGTGAAGGTGCCAGCGGGCGATCATCAGATCAGCTTCGGCTACGAATCGCCGTGGCTCACGCTGTCGGTTGTGGTTTCGCTCTTGGCGATCGCCGCGACCATCGCGCTGGCGATCGGCGCTACGGTCGATCGAAACGGACGACTACCTCAAGCTGCGGGCGGTGGCGGCCGATGATCGGTTGTTGCCCATCTCTCGTTCGGAGCCGCCTCACATGCGCATGCGTTTGTCGATCTCCATCCTGGTCGGCGCGCTCGTCGGTGCGTCGACGCTGGTCGGCGCAGGAGGAACACCAGTCCGCGCGGCGAACTACAGCCTGTCGGTGAACAGCCCGGTACCGGTGCACATCGGTGTCGACGCAGTCGGCGGCACGAGCAGCCCCGGCTATGACATCTCGCCATGTGCGCTCGGTGGCAACCCCGGAGCACCCATCGCGTTCGGGGTTGGCGGCACGCCGGCTCAGGTGCGAGTGGAGATGTATCCGGGCATCTGCGGCACCTACGACGGCTGGAGCAGCGTTGGCGGGGTGCACATCGAAGCGAACCTCAGCGGTGGAAGTCTCGGGGAAGTCGTCATGCCCGTCGATGGTCAAGGCGGCGCGTTCGCCGTGCGGGGCGACATCCTGTCGTCGACACCGATCGGCAAGGGTCGTGTGGTCGTCGACACGTTCCAGATCACCACGGTATATCCCGAGGCCCCTGCGCCCCTGCAGAACAACGGCAGGGTGGCGTACGGCGCGTTCGCCTCCACGGCGAGTCAGGGCGCGCAGTGGAGCGGCGGAGTCGGCTGGGCCGGCCGCTACATCCTGTTCGTGACCGACACGGCGACGGGAAACAAGATCAGCGCGACGCCCGACATCGGGGCGGGGACGATTCCGACGATCGACCTCGACGCCATCTGCTTCGGCTTCGATACGTGCAACTACCTGGCCGGTGGGCCAGGCACGACAGCCGGGTCGTTCCATCCGACGTCACCCACCAGGATCCTGGACACGCGTCGCCCGCTCGGATTCTGGGCGCCCGTCCCGTCCGGCGACGGACGCAACTCGTCACCGGATCCGATCACGCGTCGCGATGTCACGGCGAACCACGATCTACAGGTCACCGGCAGATTCGGCATCCCTGCGACCGGGGTCTCGGCGGTACTGCTCAATGTCACGGCGATCAGTGCGGGCATGCCGGGTCCCGGCTTCCTGTCGGTCGTGCCGAAGCCGCCGCGCGCCGGAGACGTGTTCAACGACCAGGGTTCGTACGGCGCCTTTCCGGCGACGTCCAACCTCAACATCGACAACGGCGACCCGACCCCGAATCTGGTACTCGCGCGAGTGGGGGCCGGCGGCAAGATCCGCGTCGCCAACTACATCGGCCCGACTCATGTGATCGCTGACGTTGCCGGCTGGTTCGGCACGGGCGGCGCTCATACGACCGGCGCGGGGTTCGCCGGTGTGGTTCCGGAACGGTTGATGGACAGCCGACTCGGCATCGGCGGCCCGGCGGGCCAGTTCGCTGCGGGTGAGACCCGAACGGTGCAGGTGGCGGGGGTCGCCGGAGTTCCGACGAACGCCGAGAGCGTCGTCGTCAACATCACGATGGTCGGCTCGAGCGGGCCGGGGTACCTCACCGCCTACCCGAACGGCCAGCCCATGCCGAACGCCTCGAACCTCAACGTCACAACGCAGAGCGTGCGAGCCAACACCGCGGTCGTCAAGGTCGGTTCCGGCGGCAAGATCAACGTCTTCGTGGCGGAGACGAGCGCTGACGTGGTCGTCGATGTCCTCGGCAGCTTCGGTGCATACGGCGGCAAGGTCACCGCCATCACGCCGCAGCGAATCGTGGATTCACGCGTGGGACTCGGGACGGCGGCTGAGCCCTTCGGCGACAACGAGGCACGGTCGGTACCCGTCGCCGGTCGCGGCGGTGTGCCGGCCACCGCCACCGCCGTCATCGCCAACGTGACGGCGACGAACACGACTGCGTGGGGCTATCTGACCGTGTGGCCGTCAGGCGCTGCCCAGCCGACGTCGTCGAATCTGAACTTCCTGCCAGGCCAGACCGTGCCGAACCTCGTGATGCTCAAGCTCGGACCCGACGGATCGCTCGCCATTCTGAACGGTCGGGGCTCAGCGAATGTCCTTGTCGACGTGATGGGTTTCGTGAGCTGACGGGCGCGGGCTGCTGGGAGTTGCGTGACGGGACGATCAGGGGGTCGCCGACGTGTCGGTCGCGACGAACGACCTGAGCGCCGATGCGAACATGTCCGCCGAGAAGTCCGCCGCCCGCGCAACGGCGCCACCAGAGAGGCGATCCAGGCGCGACGGTTCATCGATTAGCCGGACGGTCTGATCGGTCAACTGGTCGAGGGTGCGCCAGTGTTCGCCGTCGACTCCGTCGCGTACGATCTCGGCGGGTCCTGCCGCGCCGAAGACGAGCGGAACCGCACCCGCAGCCATCGCTTCGACGACGGAGATACCGAAGTGTTCGAAGCGTTCGGGGTGACGGTCGGCGTCTTCACCCAGCCCGGCGCCGTGCCAGTAGATCGACGCATCGCCGAGTAGCTGCTCGACAAGGCTGCCCGGCGCGTTGACGTGGACGTCGACCGGGAGGCCAATGGCATCGCGCCGAACCTGAAGCGCATATTCCCGGTTGGCCGCATCGCAACCGCCGACGATCGCCATTCGCCAGCCAGGAACCCGTCCAGTGCGGTGGAGCGACCGGAATGTGTCGAGAAGTTCATGTTGCTTCTTGCTGTGGCCGAACGACGGGTCGAAGAACCGGCCCAGTACGAGGATCAACGGCTGCTTCTCCCCGGGCACCACGCTCGGGCGCACGGGCGGGTACAGCACGTCGGCGGGTGCGCCCCACAGCC
>JBGTEH010000633.1:0-5997 GCA_041747915.1 Ilumatobacteraceae bacterium | reverse complement strand
CGCAACGCCCAGGTCGAGGCGACCGAGCTCCTGCGCTCCGCCCTCGCTGCGGTGCAGAACCTGCCCGATTCGCCTGAGCGCTCGGTGGCTGAGCTCGATGTCGTGATGGCGCTCGGCCCGGCGCTGATCAACTCGAAGGGCTACGGCGCCCCCGACGTGGAGGCGGTGTGCCTGCGGGCCCAGGAGTTGTGCGCCGTCGTCGGCGACGTGCCCCAGCGGGTGCCGGCTCTGATCAACCTGTGGGCGTTTCTCGGCGCGCGTGCCCAGCATCGTGAGGCGGTCGCGCTCGCCGACACGATCATGGAGCTGGCGAAAGAGGCGAGGAGTGACGATCTGTTGATCGAGGCGAGCGTGTGCGTCGGGGTCTCGAACACGTTCCTGGCCAACTTCGACGTCGCCCTGGAGAGCTTCGAGCGGATAGGCGCCATCTACGACGCGACGACCCACGAGAGCCATCGCTTCGAGTACGGCACAGATCCCGCTGCCCTGGCGCTCTCCTATCGGGCGCTGGTCAACTGGTTCGTCGGCAACGAGGAGCGCTCGCGTGAATGGTCCGAGGAGACCGAAGCGTTCGCCCGGAGCCTGAACCACCCGTTCACGGAAGTGTTCGCGCTCGGGCAGACGATGTTCCTGCGGATTTTCGACGGTGACCTGGACGACGCCGAACGACTGCTCCAGGAGTGCCGCGAGCTGTCAGCCCGGGAGGCCATTCCGGCCGTGCTTCCGGAGATCTATGCCGTGTTGCTGATGGCGGAGCGCGGCGACCCGACGGTACCCGAGACATGTCAGGCGATCACCGACTTCGCACGGTTCGCGGGGCTCCTCGTACTGATGCCGTACATCGAGGCCGTGCACGCCGACGCGCTGTCGGCTCGCGGTGACCATGCCGAGGCCGAAGCGATGATGGCCGCCAGCCTGGAATCGATGGATGCGAGCGACGAGCGCTGGGCGGAGGCGGAGATCCATCGCCTGCGCGGCAACCTCCTCGAACGCCGGGGCGCGCCGGCGACGGAGGTCGAGGACTGCTATCGACTCGCCCTCACCATCGCCCGACGTATGGGTGCAGGAGGCTTCGAGGCCCGCGCCGACGACAGCCTCGCGCGCTGGCTGGCCCGATCCTGAGTGAAACCCGAACGAATAGGATCTGGCTCATGGACGCAACCACCGCCGTGACCGACGTCGATGTGCGGCGGCTTTCGGGCTCGCTGGGTGCCGAGATCCGTGGTGTCGCGCTCGGCCAGTCGACGGAGCACGATGCGAGGCTCATCCACGAGTTGCTGCTCGAGCACATGGTGCTGTTCTTCCCCGGCCAACATCTGAGCGCCGACGAACACCTCGCCTTCGGCCGCCACTTCGGGGAGCTCGAAGCGCACCCGAACCTGAACTTCGAGCGAGAGCGCCCCGAGTTCTTCGAGCTGCGCGCCGCCGACGGCACTGGCGGAGTTGCCGACGAATGGCACAGCGACATCACCTTTGCGCGCCATCCGTCGAAGTTTGCGATCTTGCAGGCCAAGGTCGTGCCAGACGTGGGCGGCGACACGTTGTGGTCGAATGCGTGCAAGGCCTACGACGAACTGTCGGCGCCGCTGCGCGAACTCTGCGACGGTCTCACGGCGTACCACGACGCCAGCCCGCACCTGGTGCCCAACAAGGGCTACATCCACCCCGTTGTGCGTGTCCATCCCGAGACCGGACGCCGATCGCTGTTCGTCAATGAACACTTCACACGCCGGATCGTGGAACTCAGCGACGCCGAGTCAGCGCTGCTGCTCGGACACCTGACCCGGTGGGTTCAACAACCCCGCTTCACCGTTCGCTACCGCTGGAGCGCCGGCACGATTGCCATGTGGGACAACCGCTGCACGCAGCACCACGTGCTGAACGACTTCGAGGGCGAACGAGTGATCCAACGGGTCACCGTGATGGGTGACGATCCCCAACCCGCCGTCCCGCTCCCCCGCTGGGAGCCGTTCGGTTCGAAGACGGCGACGTTCTGGCGCGACACCGAGATGCGCCACCAACTCCGAGCCCAGCGCAACGGGGAGCTCTGACAGCGAACCGGAACGAAATCGCTTGGTGTCCGTGCGCCGCCGGCTGCGAGGATGGTCCGCCGTGGGAGACGAGTTCGCCACGCCCGATCGGGCGATCTTCTTCGAGGTCAACAGGACGCGGCTGCGGGCGTGGTGCTGGGGCGATCCGATGGCCCCGCCCGTCGTGCTGGTGCACGGCGCCTACGACCATGGTCGCACCTGGGACGACTTCGCTCCGCGACTCGTGCAGCTCGGATTTCACGTCGTGGCGATCGACGTACGCGGTCACGGCGACTCGGGGCGCCTGTCGTCGGGAATGATGTGGAACGCATCTACGATCGACTTGTGCGAACTGGCCCGTGTGTTGGCGCTGGCGCCCGACACGCCGATCGGCATGATCGGGCACTCGATGGGTGGCGGCCAGATCCTGACTGCTGCGGCCACGATGCCGGAACGTTTCGCCTGGTTGGTCAACCTCGACGGATTAGGTCCCCCGGTCGACGGATTCGTCGAGGAAGACCTCATCGAGGTCACCACCCGGAGCCTCGACGAGATCGACAAGTTCCGCAGTAGCCCGCCACGTCCGTGGGTGTCTCGCGAGCTGCTTGCCGAGCGACGCGGGGCGATCAACATCCGTCTGCCTCGCTCGTTCCTTGCACATCTCGTCGAGTTCGGCACCCGCGAGGTGGAGGGCGGGTTCGTGTGGAAGTGGGATCCCGCATTCCGGACCGGGATCCCCGACGGATTCTCGCTCGAGCTGATCCTCGCGCAGTACCACCACGTCATAGCGCCCACGCTCGCGCTGGTGAGCTCTGAAGAGGACGCGTGGACCGAGGTGGACGACGTGGAGGCCGCGCGGCGCATGGCGATGCTCGCGGACGGGCGCCTGGAATCGGTGCCCGGCGCCGGCCATTACGTCCATGTCGAACAACCTGATTTCGTCCTCGATCGGGTCGTCCGGTTCCTCGACGAGATCGGTGCGCGTCCATGACCGATCTGTTGATCCTGCACGACCTCGGTGCTCCGGGTGGCAGCGAGTGGGCCGCCGCGTTCGCCGGCTGGGCCGGGCGCGTGCTCGCGCCCGACCTACCGGGACACAACGGGACCCCACCTCCTGTCGGCGGGCAGCACACGGCCGGCGACGCCGTGTTCGTCGCACTCGATCTCTCGCGAGTCGACGTTCCCGATGACCTCGTCGTTGTCGGTGTCGGGCACAACGGCGCAGCCGCCCAGGTCCTCGCTCTCGGTGGTCGAGCTGAGGGGCTGGTGCTGGTGGACGGGTTGGGTGGCCCGTGGCTCGGACCTGCCGAGATCGACGCTCAACAGCGCGCGATGCGCCGACGAATCCTGACGACGCCGGCGGCGATGGCCATGCCAGCGCCAGGAGCCGACGACCCCCGGGCGACGATGGTCGTCAACGCTGCCGACCGGGGATTCGCCGTCCGCCAGGCCGAGGCGATGCCGGTGCCCGTCCTGGCAATTGAGACGCCATCGTCGCCGACACCCGACGCCGACGACATCGTCGATCACTTCGCCAACGCGACCCTCAGCCGCATCGATGCTCGGGCGCCCGATCGCGTCGCTGACCTCGTGCAGTCGTGGTGGCTGAGTCGATGACGATTCAGCCGTCACGTGTTGGGGACCGGCGACGAACCCCCAGACCACACGTCGGCTCCGTGGCGGCCCGGGAACGACGAAACCCCAGCGACGAGGTCTGTGGCCTCGTGCCGGGCTTCCTCACTCGTGGAGCTAAAGGGAATTGAACTCCTGACCTCGTCCATGCCATGCACAGGGAACCGAGATGCGAGCAGTGGTGTGGCAAGGCCGCCGAAAGGTCCAGGTCCACACGGTCGCGGGCCGGCGGTGACCAACATCGCAGTCGCCGATCGTGTCGTCGTGCACTTCAACATCTCGTGCGGGCATTGCTTCATGTGCGACCAGGCTTTGCAATCGCAATGTGAGACGACACTTCCGCGAGCAGGGGCGCGTCCACAGCGTTGTTCGGATACACCAAACTCCACGGCCAGGTGCCGGGAGGCCAAGCGGGCACTTCGAACCGGCATCGCTTGCCATTCGCACACGGGATCACACCCCAACGCGAGGCGATCTGATCCACGATGCGCATGCCGTAGCCACCCACACGATCCGAAGGCGCATCAGAATGAATACCGGGACGGTTGGGGAGTCTTCAGCGACCTCGACTCGCGTTGTCGATGCCGTGGACATACGGCAGGGCAGGGTCGACTTCGACGACGTCGATCTTCGCCCGCGAGGCGACGGCGCCGTGCCAGAGGTTCGCAGCGCTGAAGTTGAAGTACCCGGTGGGGTCGAGGGGGCAGGTCTTGACCACCATGAGGTCGGGAGGGTCGATGAAGCGTCGGTAGTAGTCGGGGATCTCTCCGAGGTTGCTCGGGGGCTCGACCACACATGGGGGCTTGCTCAAGGGCAGGATGGCTCGCAGAGTTCAAAGGCATGGGTCCGATCGCCTGGACACCGACCTCGTCACACATCACCTCACGGCCAGAATCGTCAGCGTCGTTCAGATCCGGCAGCGGACGGTGATCACCGAGCCACCGATGCGCTCCTGCACCTCGACGCGCTCAGTGGTGCGCCGCAGCACATGCGCAACGATCCCGTCACCGATCAGCGAGGGAGGTGTCGCGGCGGTGTTTCGAATCTCGGCCCACAGCTCCGTTCGGGGATCCGTCCTGCGATTCCAGCGCACCTCGATCGACGCGACGTCGCGTCCACAACTCAACAAAGCTGCCGCAGTCACCTCGTTCACTGCGGCGACGAAGTCGTCAATGAGCAGCTCGTCGTCGCCTTCGACCGCGACGTCGCGCCGGATCGACGCCCGTAACGCAGAGAGCTGACCGGTCGACCGGATGATCGATCGCACCTCAGGTCGGTTCTGTGGAGGACTTCAGGACATGGTGCCCGTCTTCCTGCTCGATGAGGTAGGCGGGCGCTGCCTGCGACGCGTTCCGCTCGACCCGAGTTCCGCTCATCGTCCGGGTGACCTCGGACGTGAACCGCTCGATGATCTTGGCGACCCTGGTCCCGTTGCCCCAGTTCCATTCGACCGTGTCGTGGATGTGAAGCTCGTAGGCCACGGAGCGGATGGTGCCCGCAGCCCGAGCGCTCGAAACCCGATCCTGCGTCGTTCAGACGGTGCTGGGGTTCGCGCGTTCGTTACCGGTGTTCGCTGTCCGGGCCGGTGAGGTCGGTGCAGGACCAGTCCCGCAGCGACGCCGTGAACCACGACCGAAACGGGATCGCACACAACGGCCCAGCAAAAGAGTCCCGCCGATCCCCGTCAGGCCCAGGCACGGTGAGGACTTCGAACTACTCCGTGTTGCACACCGCGTCGGAACCAGAGACGAAGCACTCCCGGGCTGCATGCTGCGCAGTGCATGGGCGGCGCCCAGTGCTTCGGCGGTCTGAGGCATGATCGACACGATCCGGCCCAGGCTCGGCCGATCGTTCCGAGCCAGTTGTTCCGGGAGTGGTTGACCACGACCAGCTCCATCACGAGGAATGCGGTTCGCTGATTGTCGTGGACACCTTCCACGTGGTCGTACACCGAGCCCGACAATTGGGCGCTCTCATCGACCGCCGCGCGCAGTGCCGGCGCGCGGCGGTCGATGAGATTCCATCGGACCCGTGTGTTCCCGAAGCAGAGGTCGTCGTAACCTCACACTCGAGGTCGGGAGGGTGCCGAACTGGGGTCACACCAGGGCCAACTGGTTCGCCAACAATGATCCTGCGGGGGTCGAGGCGTACAAGGCTGTTTGGGCGCCCGAGCAGGACCTGTCATGGAGCCAAGGGCTTTCCTTCCGGGGGCTGAGCTAGCTGCGACCGCAGAGCGCGAGTGCCAGGCCGCCCGGATCGGCAATACCTGCGTGCGGTTCACGAGGCTCGTAGACCTCGACGAGAAGGTGCTCGAGACTCCAGCGAACGAATGCTC
>JBGTEH010000632.1:0-1534 GCA_041747915.1 Ilumatobacteraceae bacterium | reverse complement strand
CACAAGGCGCGTGGGCCGCAACCGCGCCGCGTGAACGCGGTGAGATCCTGCGCCGAACGTGGCAGCTGATGGTCGATCACACCGACGAACTGGCGCGCCTGATCACCCTCGAACACGGCAAGCCACTCGCCGACGCACGAGCCGAGATCACCTATGCGGCGGAGTTCTTCCGCTGGAACTCCGAGGAAGCGGTGCGGATCCATGGGTCGCTCGGCGTGGCGCCGTCGGGCACGAACCGCATCGTCGTGCATCATCCGCCGATGGGCGTCGTCGTGATCGTCACGCCGTGGAACTTCCCGGCCGCGATGATCACGCGCAAACTCGCTCCCGCTCTCGCTGCGGGCAACGCGGCAGTGATCAAGCCGCCCCGTGAGACTCCGCTGACGGCGCTACGAATCGGCGAGTTGCTGCACGAGGCCGGCCTCCCGGCCGGCGTCGTCAACATCGTGCCGACGAAGACCTCCGGTGACTGGTTCGATGCGGCCGTCGACCATCCGGCGACGCGCATGGTGTCGTTCACGGGGTCGACCGAGGTCGGCATCGTCCTCCTGAAGCGAGCTGCCGATCGGGTGCTGAAGACAGTGATGGAACTGGGCGGCAACGCACCCTTCATCGTGTTCGACGACGCCGACATCGAAGCCGCCGTGCAGGGAGCGATGGTCGCCAAGATGCGCCACTCGGCCGAAACGTGCACCGCGGCGAACCGATTCTTCGTCCACGCGGCGGTGGCGGACGAGTTCACTCGAATGTTCGCCGCGGCGATGGCTGACATCCGCATCGGCAGCGGATTCGACGCCGGCGTCACGTGTGGGCCGATGATCAACGCCAAGGCGGTGGCGTCGATCAACGAACTGGTGACCGCGGCAGCCGATCACGGCGCGACGATTGCGACGGGCGGCGGCTCGGTCGATGGTCCCGGTCACTTCTACCCGCCGACCGTGCTCGCCAATGTGCGTTCCGGCGACGAGATCACCCGCCACGAGATCTTCGGCCCGGTCGCGCCCGTCATCACCTTCGACGACACCGACGAGATGATCGCCGACGCCAACGACACGGAGATGGGCCTCACTGGGTATGTCTTCACCCGGGATCTGCGCCGAGGGATGGCGGTCAGCGAGCGAATCCAGGCGGGGATGATCGGCCTCAACCGCGGCGCGGTGTCGGACCCGGCCGCGCCGTTCGGCGGGATGAAGCAGTCGGGCCTCGGCCGCGAGGGCGCCAGCGAAGGCATCTACGAGTTCTGCGAGACCCAGTACATCGCCACCGACTGGTAGCACATCCCATTCTGTTTGCGGCGCGCTTTCGGTGGGGCGGGTCACACAATTCGCGCCGAAAACGTAATGGGGTGGGTGGGGGGGGGTGGGGGCGGGTGGGAGACGGTCAGTAGTCACCGGCGAGGTCGCGGCGATGTTGGTCGCTCGCCAGCGCGGCGTGGCCGAGCAGGTTGCGTGCCATCGACGAGGTGTGCTGGCTCGAGTGGGCGCGATACGCGTCGGCGCGCACCACCCAGACGTCGGCGTTGTCCGGCTCGGCG
>JBGTEH010000631.1:0-1962 GCA_041747915.1 Ilumatobacteraceae bacterium | reverse complement strand
ACCGCTGCGCTGCAACGGTTGGACCGCGCTGGCGTGGGCGGCGCTCGGCATCGGCCGACATTCGCTCGCCGCCTCGCTGGCCATCGGCAGCTCACTGGCACTCGAGCGCAAACTCCCCGGTGTGCCGCGACGCGCCTCGTTCGATCTCGCGATGCGTGGTCACCTCATGGCCGGCCGTCAGTTCGCGAGCGCGGCGCGGCGGACTTGGTGGCCGATCCTGCTTGCCGGGTCGATCGTGTCACGTCGGCTGCGGTGGCTGACCGTCGCAGCCGTCGTTGCCGACCTTCGTGCCACCCCGACCGATGTGGCCTATGGATGGGGCGTGTGGCGAGGCATGATCCGCCACCACACGTGGGCACCGATCATCCCGCGGCTCAGCGCATGGCCGGGGCGTCGGGAGCGAGTGACGCATCCGACTCGTCGTCGATCTCCCGGCGAGCGCGCACCACGGCTTGGCGGAGTCGATCACTGATGTCGTCGCAGTCGGCACATCCCCAGATCGCGCTGTAGCCGATGCAGCCGAGGCAGACGGCGAACGCCGCTTCGAGGCCCGCGGCGACCGCGAGCATCGCGATCATCACCCAACTGACCGTCGGCGCACCGAGCAGCCATGCGATCGAGGCCAGTGTAGCGAACCCAGCACCGATCGCCTGGGCGAAGCGCTTGGGTGGCCCGGGAACCTGGCGGGAGTGGAACCCCGCGCCGAGGCGCCGCTCGAGACGCGGCGTGGCAACACGCGTGGCGAACTGACCGAGCGGAGACAACGTCGGGCCGGTTGCGACCCTCGCGAGGAATCCGTAGGTGAGTGGAACGAGCAACCAACCGTCGAGCATCACCAGGAACGCGACCGCCATCGCCACCACGCCCGCCGCAACGACACGCGCGGAGGTCTCGTTGACGGGATCGGGAAACGCGAAGAGGTTCCGCTGGTTCACGTTCTCGACGATATCGCCGACAATTCCGATCGGAACAGTCGGGATTACGTCCGACAACGCCCCGCAATGCTGCGCCACTACCGTCGCAGCGGTGACCATCCGGCTGACCATCCGCAGCGCACCGTGGCGCAGCCACGTCGCGAGAATCGTCAACGACGTCGACGGCCTCGTGCCAGTGGTGAAGGGCAACGGGTACGGCTTCGGGCGCGTCGCGCTGGCGGCGATCGCCGCAGAGTTCACCGACACCGTCGCCGTCGGCACCGTGCACGAGCTCGACGGACTCCCCGAGACGCTCCACCCGGTGGTGCTGACGCCGACCCTGACGGCTCCTGCAACGACAACCCCAGTGCTCACGGTTGCCAACCCGACCCACGTCGAAGCGCTCTCGCAGTGGCGCGGGCGAGTGGTGGTCAAGCTCACGTCGTCGATGCGCCGCTACGGGCGAGGCCCAGAGCTGATCGACGACGCGCGGCGTGCGGGACTCGATGTCGTCGGCGTCAGCATCCATCCACCGCTCGCCGGCACCACTGCGGACCATCGAGATGAGATCGTCGAACTGATCGGCGGTGTCGACGCCGACATCGCCGTGTGGGTCAGCCACCTCGATCCCGACGCCTATTCGTCGCTGCCCTCCACGCACACCTACCGGCTGCGCCTGGGCACCGCGCTGTGGCACGGCGACAAGTCGTTCCTGCACCTCGACACCGACGTGCTCGATGTTCGCTCGGTCGAGGCCGGTGAACCCGTCGGATACCGCCAACACACGTCCGCTGGCCGGGGTCACCTCGCGATGATCGGTGCAGGTACCGCCAACGGGGTCACCGAACTCGCCGACGGTCGCAGCCCGTTCCACCTCCATCGACGGCGTCTCACCCTGCACGAACCACCCCACATGCACACGTCGATGGCGTTCGTTCCCGACGGCGAACCCGTCCCGGCAGTCGGCGACCGGATCGATCTCCAACGCCCATTGACCATGACGCTCGTCGACGAGTACGTCTGGCAGTGAACGCTCCGGCGAGAGCAC
>JBGTEH010000630.1:0-2635 GCA_041747915.1 Ilumatobacteraceae bacterium | reverse complement strand
GGCGTGGTCACCCACCGTCAACGGCCGATGACCGCGCAGGGCGTCACGTTCCTCAACCTCGAGGACGAGACCGGCCTGATCAACGTCGTGGTCTCGAAGGGATGTTGGGCGAGGTTCCGAAAGGTCGCTCGGGAAGCCCCGGCGATGCTGATCCGTGGCCGCCTCGAACGCAGCGAAGGCGTCGTCAACATCGTCGCCGAACACCTCGCCCTTCTCCCCATGCCCGCCAGTACCAAGTCTCGCGACTTCCGATAGTTACGCCGGGGGTCTGACCCCTGGCGTAACGGGGGTGTCGACCATGGTCAGGTGGAGGTCGCCGCCGATGGGGTAGGGGTTCGCCAACGCCACCTCCTCGTTCAGTTCGACGCCGAGGCCGGGCTCGCGAGACGGGATGACGAACCCGTCGTCCCACTGGATCGGAGTGACCAGCAGGTCGGCATGGAAGCCGGACCAGTCCTGGATGCCTTCGGCGATCAGCAGGTTCGGCAGCGTCACCGCCAGCTGAATGTTGGCCGCCCCGAGAATCGGGCCCGAGTACAGGTGCGGGGCAATCTGACACCCGGCCGCTTCGGCGATTGCGGCGATCTTCTTGCCGACGAGCAGACCGCCGCACCGACCGAGGTTGGGCTGCCAGATGGCTGCTGCCTGGTGCCGCGCCAGCGCAGCGAACTCGGTGAGGGTCGTCAAACGTTCGCCCGTCGCGATCGGGATCGATGTCTGGTGGGCCACTCTGGCCATCTCCTCGGGCAGGTCGGGTTGTGTCGGCTCCTCGAACCACAACGGATCGAACGGCTCCAGCCGTCGCGCAAGACGGATCGCTCCGGCCGCGGTGAACTGGCCGTGGGTGCCGATCAGCAGGTCGGCTCTCGACCCGACGGCCTCTCGGATGGCGGCACTCATCGCCACCGACCGGTCGATGTCGTCGAGGCTCGGCTGATGCCCGTCGAACGCCGTGTACGGCCCCGCCGGGTCGAACTTCATAGCGGTGAATCCTCGCCCGATCTCGAACGCCGCCTGCCCGGCAGCCTGTGCCGGGTCGGTGTACACGTCCGGTCGCGCCTCAGTCGGATAGAGATACGTGTACGTCCGGATCCGTTCGTGAACTCTCCCTCCGAGCAGGTCGTACACGGGTTTGCCGGCGTCCTTGCCGACGATGTCCCAGCACGCCATCTCGATCCCACTCATCACGCCGACCAGAGTCGGGTCGGGACGCAACGAGTAGCCGCTCGAATACATGCGCCGCCACAACAACTCGATCCGGTTCGGGTCGGCATCGATCACCACGCGGTCGGCCAGGTCGGCGACCATCGCAGCCACCGTGGGCGGTCCGAACGTGGCGACGTAGATCTCGCCGTAGCCGACGATGCCCGTGTCGGTCGTCAACTTCACGACGATGAAGTACCGACCACCGAAGTGCGGCGGCGGGTTGGCGATCACGAACGTGGTGCAGTCGACGATGCGCATCGGACGGCACGCTAGATGCAAGCCCACCGATCGCATTCGAGTCACTCCGGTTTGCTGTGGCCGCCGACGCTCTGAGAACGTCTGCACCCGTGCTCCCCAGATTCGCCCTGCTCGACCTCCAGGACTCGGCAAGCGAGGGTCAGTTCCGGCTGGATGTGCGCCCCGATTTGGCGACGCCGTTCGGGTTTCTCTACGGCGGGAGCGGGATCGCGGCATCGATCGAAGCGGCCGAGCGAACGACCGACCGGCCTCTGCAGTGGATCACGACTCAGTTCATCGGATCGCCGGCACCCGGGGCTTGCGTCGAGCTTCACGTGACCATGCCCGCTCACGGAAAGGCGACGACACAGTCACAGGTCGTCGCGACGATCGACGGCGAGCCCGTGTTCACCTCGCTGTGCGCTCACACAATCCGGCCGGGAGGCGACGGAGTGCAGTTCGTCGCGATGCCCGACGTGCCTGCGCCCGACGACTGTCCGCCGATGAGCGGACCGTTCGAGATGGATCTGTCGCAGTCGTTCTTCCGGACGATGGACCGTCGACTCGCGGCGGGAGCGTTCGGCATGGAGGCCGTCGACAAGCCCCAGGATGGCGGTCTGTCGATGTGGTGCCGCATCGTCGATCACGAGATCGGGAGCCCCGCCACGCAGGCGTTCGTCGCCGACATCATCCCGATGGGGATCGGTGCGGCGCTCGGAGCGATGCCGGGCGCGACGAGCCTCGACAACACGCTTCGAGTGATCGACACGGAGCCGACCGACTGGGTGCTGCTGCAACTGATTCCCGAGGGCTTCCACCGCTCGATCGGCCACGGCTCGCTGCGGATCTGGAGCCACGACGGCCGACTCATGAGCACGGCCCAGCAGTCGTGCATCATCCGCACCAGCCATCACGTCCGTTGACCGTTACATGTGGGGTCTGACCCCAGATGTAACGGCGACGCCGGATGTAGCAGTTACACGCCGGTGTCGAGGGGGGTGCTCGGTGGGCCGTCGGTGACGAGTTGGCGTACGAGCGCGCCGAGTTGGTGGGGGGCGAACGAGGTGCCGTCGATCGTCGCTTGCTCGATGTCGTCGAGGTGCCACCAGCGCAGTTCGTGAAGGCGTTCGGCACGCAACTGTTCCCACGACAGCGCCGGGCTCGGTTCGAATCGCTCGGACGCGTCGACGAC
>JBGTEH010000629.1:0-3548 GCA_041747915.1 Ilumatobacteraceae bacterium | reverse complement strand
GATCGACGCGGGGTTCGGTGAGCACGATCCGGGCGTCGACATCGACGGCATGACCTTCGACGCCTACGTGGCGAAGTTCGGTACGCCCGACTGGTCGGGCGACCCGCACCACGACGTCTTCCCCGGCGGCGAGACCACCGCAGAGTTCCACCTCCGAGCCGGCGCAGCGATCTCGCGACTCGTGCGGGCCAACGCTGGTCGAATGATCGTGGCGGCGTGCCACGGCGGTGTCGTCGATGCCGCGTTCCGCCACCTGCTCCGCCTGCCGTCGACCGGCGCATTCGAGCTGCAGACGGCGAACACGGCGATCACCGAGTTCCAACTGACGCCCTCCGACAAGTGGCGATTGATCCGCTACAACGACGCGGCCCATCTGGCGGGCCTGCCGACGGAAACGCCACGGGTACAGCGCGTCATCGAAACAGCTGGATGACGCGTCAACTCCTGCCGATGAAGCCCTGGCCCACGGTGGTGACTTCGACGTAACGCACGAAGCGTGGGCCGAGATGGGCGCGAACGATCTCGAGTGCGCCGTCGGCGCCCGCTACCCCGGCGCGTTGCAGCTCGTCGATGTCGATCATCGTCTCCTCGAGCGCACGACCGAGCTCTCGGTGGGCCTCGACGATCGTGCCTGGGTCAGGCGGTTCTGGGAGATCGGGGTGCTGACCGAGCGTGCCCGCCCGGTCACGGACGCGGACACCGGCGGGGCCATCGACTCCGTCGAGTTCGCCGGCAACGTCGCGCAACACCTGCAGCATCGCGTTGTGCTCCTCGACGATGACGCGGTCGAACGTCGGCAACTTCTGACGCAGTCCCTGGAGCATCGACTGGATCATCACCGCAGTTGCTTGCGCCTTGGCGTTGCCGAGGGCAGGAAGGATCTCGTCGTCGATCGCCTGGATCACGCCTTCGAGGACGGCATCGGTGGACGGTGACGTGTTCATGCCGGAACCCCCGGGTAGCCGAGGAGCGCAGCGATGCTGACGCTGGCCGGCGCCGCCGACTGGACGAGGTAGAGGTGGAGGAACTCCCGGCCTTCACCGTTGATGCGTCGCTTGATCGCCGATTGGACCGGCACCGCGATGTTGGCCGTGCCGAACAGCGTGAAGTAGCCGATCTCCTCTTCGGTGATCTCGTACCCGGTCAGCTTGTTGTAGTACGCGAGAAACCCACCTTCGTCGATGGGATGCGCCATCACGCTCGTGTTCGACAGCAGATCCATTGTCACCATCCAGCCGAGGTCTTCGCGCGGGTCGCCGATTCTGCTGTTCTCCCAGTCGATGAGTGCGGTCACCTTGCCGTTCTCGTAGAGGAAGTTCGCCGGATTGAAGTCGCCGTGCACCAGCGACAGGGGTAGCGGGCGGGGCTTGTTGCGTCGCAACGTCAGGAACGCATCGAGGATGACCATCACGTTCGGGTCGTAGTCGATGTCGGAGTACGAGTTCACGTAGTACTCGTAGGTGGTGTCCATGTAGCTGTCCCACGAACTGGCGTCGATGCCGACGCCGCGCGGGTCGCCCAACGCGCCGGCTGTGTCGAGCATCGCCATGTCGGTCTGGTGCAGTTCGACCAGGAGTTCGCAGAGATGGCGAATCACGTCGTCGACCTGGTCGGCGTCGGGGCCGCCGTTGAACAGATCGGAGGTCTGGGAGTTGCCGTGGGCCCGACGGATGATCATCGCCGCCTCGCCGAAGATCTCGCGGTCCATGACGTGGCCGAGGCTCTGAGTCACTGGAACACTCGTGCACCGGCGTACTGCCTCGATCAGATCGTGCTCGACGCAGCGACTGGTGTGCAGGATCGCCATCGCAGAAGGTGGGTCCTTGCGCAGGATGAGCGGGACACACTCTTCGCCCTGCGCCGTACGAACGATGGCGTCGAACCGGTACGTCTCACGGGAGAACCCGCCCGCAATCGGCGCGAAATCCACGATCTCGATGCTCTCCGCCTCGGGCATGAACTGCCCCAGCACCTCGGCCAACTGCTTCTCCATCACCACCCCCGGCCCGGACAATACCCGTCCGCCCCGCCCGAGTCCGAAAAATGTGGTGTGGTGCCCGCTGAGTGGGCAAATTCCCGCAAGTTTCGGGGTTTGTGGCGATCCGGGGAGCATCGTTCGAGTCCTGGGAGAGACCTCGGCCGTGGAATGATCGTGCGATGCCACGCCTTGCGCCCCTCGAGTCACCGATGCGATTCGGGATCTTCCTGCCCCCGATGCACAAGACCGGGGTCAACCCGACCCTCGCGCTCCAACGCGATCTCGAACTCATGGAGCACCTCGACCGCCTCGGGTACGCCGAGGCCTGGGTCGGTGAGCACCACTCGGCGGGTTCCGAACTGATCGCCAGCCCCGAGGTGTTCATCGCGGCGGCTGCCGAACGAACGACGCACATCAAGCTCGGTACCGGGGTCAATTCGCTCCCCTATCACCATCCGTTCATACTGGCCGACCGGATCGTGATGCTCGACCATCTCACGCGGGGCCGGATGATGTTCGGTGCGGGGCCGGGCCAGCTGACGTCGGACGCGATCATGCTCGGGATCGATCCGTTGCAGCAACGCCCCCGCATGGAGGAGTCACTCGACGTGATGATGCGGCTGTTCGCCGGTGAGACCGTGACGGAGAAGACCGACTGGTTCACGTGCGACGAGGCGGTCCTGCAGGTTCGCCCGTACAGCGACTTCGACATCGTCGTGGCGTCGAGCATCTCGCCGTCAGGCTCCAAGCTCGCCGGACGGCACGGAACAGGTCTGCTGTCGATCGCAGCGACCGAACCCGCGGCGTTCGAGGTGCTCGACTACAACTTCACGGTCTGGAATGAGGAGGCGACCTTGAACGGCCACGTTGCGGACCGATCGAAGTGGCGTCTCATGGGGCCGATGCACATCGCCGAGACCCTCGAGCAGGCCAAGGAGAACTGCAGATACGGGCTGCAGTGGGTGTTCGAGTATCTGAGCCACATCATCCCCATGGGAGACCCGAACGATCCTCCGCCGCCGTCGGACCTCGACGAGTTCATCGACTTCGCCAACGAGTCGGGGCGGATGGTCATCGGTACGCCCGAGATGGCGATCGAGCAACTGCACCGCCTGGAGGACAAGACCGGCGGATTCGGTGCGTACCTTTTCCTCGGCGCGGATCTCGCCAACTGGCAGGCGACCAAGGACAGCTACGAGCTGTTCGCCTACGAGGTGATGCCTCACTTCACCGGACAGGCCGCACCGGTGCAGACCAGCTACGACCGCATCGTCGGAGCAGGCTCGAAGTGGGTCGACGCCACGCTCGGCGCACAACTCACCGCCATCGCCGACTACGAAACCGAGCGTGCCGAGCGCACCTGAGAATCCCGGAACCCAACCCCAGAAAATGAGCTGTGGTGCCCGCTGAGCGGGCATATTCCCGCACTTTTCGGAGTGTTGTCGGGCTGGGGAGATTCGAACTCCCGACCTCTTGTCCCCCAGACAAGCGCGCTAACCAAGCTGCGCCACAGCCCGTACGCATGTGGAGGCGCAACTCTACCGAACGACTGCGCTGATCCTCTCGCCGA
>JBGTEH010000628.1:0-4719 GCA_041747915.1 Ilumatobacteraceae bacterium | reverse complement strand
CGATCGGCCGGATGCTGCAGGCCGTGGACCACCTGCCGATCAACGTGTTGCTGATGGGAAAGGGCAACACCACCAGCGCCGACGCGATGTGGGAGCAGCTGCGGGCGGGTGCGGGCGGGTTCAAGCTGCACGAGGACTGGGGCACCACGCCCGCAGCGATCGACGCCTGCCTCACGGTCGCCGACGCGTCGGGCGTGCAGGTGGCGATCCACACCGACACGCTCAACGAGGCCGGCTACGTGGAGAGCACGCTGGCGGCCATCGCGGGTCGCACGATCCACACGTTCCACACCGAGGGCGCCGGCGGCGGCCATGCGCCCGACATCATGACCGTGGCGTCACATCACAACGTGCTGCCGTCGTCGACGAACCCGACGCGGCCACACACGGTCAACACCGTCGACGAACACCTCGACATGTTGATGGTGTGTCATCACCTCAACCCGGCGGTGCCAGAAGACCTGGCCTTTGCCGACAGCCGGATCCGTCCGTCGACGATCGCCGCGGAAGACATCCTCCACGACCTCGGAGCGATCTCGATGATCGGTTCGGATTCACAGGCGATGGGACGCATCGGTGAGGTGGTGCTGCGAACGTGGCAGACCGCGCACGTGATGAAACTGCGCCGGGGGACGCTCGACGGCCCGGCCGACAACCTGCGCGCACAGCGCTACGTGGCCAAGTACACGATCTGCCCGGCGATCGCCCACGGTCTCGACCGCGAGGTTGGTTCGGTCGAGGTCGGCAAGCTCGCCGACCTGGTGTTGTGGGATCCGGCATTCTTCGGGGTGCGACCGCACCTCGTGCTCAAGGGCGGGATGATCGCGTGGGCGACGATGGGTGACGCCAACGCGTCGATTCCGACGCCGCAGCCCGAGCTGCCCCGCCCGATGTTCGGCGCCGCCCCCGGTGCCGCTCCCGGATTGTCGGTGGCGTGGGTGGCACAGGCAGCGATCGACGACGGGCTCGCCGACCGCGTGAACGTGCATCGCCGACTCGTGCCCGTGAGCGACACGCGATCGCTCGGCAAGGCCGACCTCCCGCTCAACGATGCGACTCCCGACATCGAGATCGACCCCGACACCTTCGCGGTACGCATCGACGGCGAACTCGTGACAGAGGCGCCCGCCGAGGTGCTCCCGATGGCCCAGCGCTACTTCTTGTTCTGATGGATGCCGCACTCCTCCTGCTCGTCGACGGTCGCTTCCCGGCCGGTGGTCATACCTGTTCCGGCGGGGTCGAGGCGGCGATCTCGGCCGGCGACGTGATCGACGCAGACACGCTCGAGCGGTACCTGGCGGGTCGGCTCGCGACCACCGGTCGCGTCGATGCCTCATTCGCCGCCTCGACGTGTTCGCACGGCGGCGACGTCGACCATTACGCGACCCTCGACGTGGAGTACCGCTGCCGCGTCCTGTCGCCGTACCTGTGCTCCACGAGTCGTCGGCTCGGACGCCAGTTGGTGCGCGCCGCACAACGCGTCTGGCCGAGTCGGCAACTCGATGCCGTCGGTGCGCTGCCGGGAGGTCCGTTTCAGCCGATGGCGCTCGGAGCCGCAGTGGCGGCGGCAGGTGGAAGCCCGAACGAGGCCGCGTCGCTCGCGTTCCATCATTTGGGCGCAGCGGTGACCACGGCGGCGGTGCGACTCCTCGGCCTCGACCCGATCGAACTCGCTGCGATCCAAGCCCGGGCGGGTCGCGTCGTGTGGGCCGGTCGCGCCGAGTGGGACTCGTGGACGTCGATGCACCCCCGCCACCTACCCGCCGACGGCGGAATGCTCACCGAGATCCTCGGCGAACGCCACGGTCAACTCGACGCGAGGATGTTCGTCGCATGAGGCGGCACGACGAAACCAGGAGCAGCAATGCCCCCGCATGACACCCCTCACGACGACTGGCGCAACCCTTCCCACGACGAACTGTTCCCGCGAAGCGAGGTCGAGCCGGCGCGGCCTGTCGATCGGGCGTTGCGGATCGGCATCGGCGGGCCGGTGGGGAGCGGCAAGACGACATTGGTCGGCTCGCTGTGCCGGCTCTTGCGCGACGAGCTCTCGGTGGTGGTCGTCACCAATGACATCTTCACCTCGGAGGATGCCCGGGCGCTGCGTGAGGCAGGTGTGCTCCCCGAGGACCGCATCGTTGCCGTCGAGACCGGGTGCTGTCCCCACACGGCAATCCGTGACGACATCGCGGCCAACCTCGATGCGGTGGAGCGCCTCGAGGCAGCGCACCATCGTGTCGACGTCAGCTTCGTGGAGTCGGGCGGCGACAACCTGACGGCGATCTTCAGCCGCGGTCTCGTCGATGTCCAGATCTTCGTCATCGACACCGCCGGCGGCGACGACGTGCCGCGCAAAGGGGGCCCCGGTGTTGCGTTGGCCGATCTCCTCGTGATCAACAAAGTCGATCTTGCGCCCTACGTCGGCGCCGACGTGGATCTGATGGTCCGGGAGGCGCAGGAGCGTCGACACGGGGGAGTGGTGTTGCGTACCTCTCTGGTGTCCGCTGACGGGGCTGGGGCAGTCGCCGATTGGATCGGCGAGCAGCTCCAGCGGTGGCGCGCAGGCGCGTGAAGGCCACGGCGTCGATCCGAGTCGCGGTGCGCGGTGGACGCAGCGAACTGGTGGACCGACGCTCACAGGCTCCGCTGTCGGTTCGTCGATGCGGCGGTCGGATCATCGTTGCCGCGTCGGCCGCCACCCCGGTCGGAGGCGATGAGCTCAGGGTGAACATCGATGTCGACGAAGGCGCTCACGCCGACATCGGATCGGTGGCGGCGAGCATGATCTGGCCCGGCCCGAACGGAGCTGCGTCGGCGATGACGACGACAGCGCGCATCGCGTCCGGCGGGCGGCTCGACCTGTGGCCGGAACCGACGATCTCGGTGGTCGGCTCGACCCACGCGATGACGACGCGCGTGTGGATGGAGGCCGGAGCGACTGCGCGAGTCGTGGAGGAAGTCGTGCTCGGTCGCCGCAACGAGTCGTCTGGCGACGTTCGGATGTCGCTGCGGATCGAGCGAAACGGACATCCGCTCGTCCATCACGACGAACACTTCGGTCCCCAAGCCGCGGGAGCGGCAAGTTCGGTGTCGATCGGGGGTGCCAGGCACGTGCTGTCGGCGGTGCTCGTCGGGGTCGAGGCCGGAAGATCGCGTGTGCGGTTGGAGTCATCTCACGCGGGGGCCTGGTTGCCGGTCGCCGACGACTGCGTCGTGGTATTGGCCGTGGGCGCCGACCGGCCGGCCGTGCGTGCGCTCATCCACGAACTGGCTCCCGAACTGCTGGCCGCGGGTTCGCAGTGGGTTGCGGCGTGAGTTATGGTAAGACCATCAGACCAAACGTCGCCGACGCGACCGAGGAGAACCAGCGATGTTGATCGAGCACGACCAGTTGCAACATCATTGGTACGTCGTCGCCCAAGTCGATGAACTCGACGGTGGCGCCCGGGTGTCGGCGCCGCTGGCGGTGCGCCTGCTCGGTGTGGACTACGTCGTCTGGCGGGGGCCCGACGGTCGCCTCGTTGCCGCTCCCGATCGTTGTCCGCACCGCGAGTCACCATTGAGCATCGGCTCGGTCGCCGACGGCTGCCTGACCTGCCCTTACCACGGCTGGACCTTCGGCGGTGGGGGAGCGTGTGTCGAGGTGCCCTCGTCGGGCCCCGGTCGCCCCGTGCCGCCAAAGGCGCATCTGGCCGTGGTCAACGTCAGCGAGCGGTACGGGCTGATCTGGATCTGCCCGGGCGATCCCAGCGACGACATCCCGTGCATGGCTGCCGAGGACGATCCGACCTATCGGCGCATCAACAGCGGAGTCGATCGGTGGGCGACCTCGGCGACGCGGATGACCGACAACTTTCTCGACATCTCCCACTTTCCGTGGGTACATCGCGGCACGTTCGGCCTCGAAGCCAATCAGGATGTACCCAGGATCGACATGGAGCAACTCGACGACGGCTACTTCGGGTACCGCTACGAGGTCGAGGTGGGCAACCAGGCGGGCGCCACGTCATCGGGGATCGTTGCGGACGTCGTCAACCGACGGATGAGTACGGGCTTCCACCTTCCGTTCACGGTGCGCAGCACCATCCACTACGAGACCGGGCTCGATCACCTGATCCTGCTCTGTTCGTCGCCGATCGACGACGTCAACTCGTACTTCACGTTCGTGATCTGGCGCAACGACGACTTCTCGATTCCGGGCGAGGAGGTCATCACTTTCGACCGTGCCATCGGTGCCGAAGACAAGACGATGCTCGAGCGCGTCCCCGGCGTGTTGCCTCTCGATCAACTCGCACTGGTGAGCACGCAGTCCGACAAGCCGTCGGTGGAATGGCGCCGCCAACTGGCTGCGCTGCTCGGAACCTGAGTCGACGAACGATGGAACCGATCGATCGTTTGGGTGGCCCGGCCGCATGGCTCGGTGCGGAGATCGTGGACGACCCGAGTTGGCTCGTCGAGTGTCCGGATCAGGTCGCCGACGACATCGTGCGAGCGGTCGCCAACGTGGAGGCCCGCATCGGTGAGACCGGCCAGTCGGTACGCGCCGCAAGCGCGTCCGTCGGGCCGGTGCGCCGGTGGTCGCCCGTTCTGGCCGACCTCGCAGCCGAGATCCGATCCGATCTCCTCCTGGGTCGCGGCTTCACCCTCGTACGTGGCGTGCCGATTGACGATCTGTCCGACACGGGCCGGCGAATCGCCTGTTGGCTCGTGTGCTCGGCG
>JBGTEH010000627.1:0-5603 GCA_041747915.1 Ilumatobacteraceae bacterium | reverse complement strand
CTCCCAGCCGCTCGCCAGGAACGCGAGAGTGGGCGTGTCCGGCGTCTCGAGCTGGTCGATCAGGTCGTCGAGGCGCTCGTTGAGTCCGCTCTCGCTCTCGCCCCACGTGCGCAACACGCGGCTGGCGATCACCGAGTCGTCACCGCTGCGCAGACGGAGATCGGGCAGGATCGCTCGATGCATCATGTCGTACATCTCGTGGGGAACTCCGGGCACGGCGTACACGACCTTGGCGACACCGTTGACCGTCACCGGACAGATCAGGCCCGGCGCCGTTCCACGGGTCTGCGGGATGATCGTCGCACCGGCGGGAACCATCGCTTGACGCAGATTGTTGTCGGCCATCGTGCGACCACGCGCTGCGAACATGTGGCGGATCAGGTCGACGACCGCCTCGTCGAGCACCAGTTCGACGCCCATGATCGCGGCGATCGCATCGCGGGTCAGGTCGTCATGTGTGGGGCCGAGGCCTCCGCACATGATGACCGCGTCGGCCGATTCGAGGAGTCGCCGGAGCTGGGCCTCGATCCGTCCGACGTTGTCGCCGACCTTGACCTGCACGAGCGAATCGATGCCGTTCGCGGCGAGTTCGCCACCGATCCAGGCCGAGTTCGAGTCGATGATCTGGCCGAGCAGCAACTCGGTGCCGACGGCCAACACGTCACAGCGCAACGTCATTCGGCGGCGGCTGTCCGGCCGACGGGCTCACCGGCGATCGGCGGCATCATCGCCTCGAGGCGGCGGGCTCGCGACAGGTACTGCGCACCGCTCACGAGCGCCAACACGACGGCCAACCACAGGAACGATTCCCACAGCCACGTCGCGTCGAGCGCCGTCAACGGGAGAAGTGCGAATGCCACCGCGGCCTGCTGAGACACCGTCTTGTACTTGGCCAGGCGGATCGCCGGAACGCTGATCCCCTTGCCGCCGACCAGAACTCGATAGACGCTGATGACCACCTCGCGGGCGGTGATGATCACCACTGGTACGACCCAGAACACCCCGGTGCTCACCAGTGTGAACATCGCGCCGAGGATCAACACCTTGTCGGCGAGCGGATCGAGGAACGCACCAGCGGAGGTCGCTCCCTGGCGGCGGGCCAGGTATCCGTCGAGGAAATCGGTCGAACTGAAGGCGACCCACATCGCGAAGGCGATCCACGACCCGAGATCGTCGTTCGGGATCACCCAGAACATCAGCGGCGACAGCAGCAGACGACCGACGGTGATCGCGTTCGCCCAGGTCGCCAGCTTGTCGGGCTCGACCATCAGAGCGCTCCGATGTCCACTCCGGCGCCCACGAGGTCGGGCCCCATTGCGTCGACGATCTCGACGTCGGCGAACTCGCCGGCGACGAGCGCAGGGTCGACATGGATCACGCCGTCGATCTCCGGCGCTTCTCGATGGCTGCGGCCGACGCCCGGCGTGTCGACGAGAACCGACACGGTGTGACCGATCAGCGCGTCACGCCGAGTTGCGGTGATGTCATCTTGCAGCTCGCGTAGTTCGGCGAGGCGCTCGCTCATCAGGCGCTGGTCGACCGCTCCATCGAGGTCGGCTGCGTACGTGCCGTCCTCACGGCTGTACGAGAAGAACCCGCACCAGTCGAGCTGCGCTTCCTCGACGAAACGCAGGAGCTGGTCGTGATCGCCTTCGGTCTCGCCTGGGTACCCGACGATGAAATTGCTGCGGAACGCGGCGTCGGGTTCGCGTTCGCGGATCTCGGCGATGCGGTCGAGGAACCGCTGACCGTCGCCCCACCGGCGCATCCGACGCAGCAACGGCTTGCTGACGTGTTGGAGCGACAGATCGAAGTATGCGACCCCCGACTCGCAGATCGCATCGATGAGGTCGTCGCTGAGATCGCTCGGGTAGAGATACAAGAGGCGAACCCGATCGACGGCGTCGGCGACAGCCTTCACGAGCGGCACGATCGAGCCGGCACCGAGTTCTTCGGGGCGGTCCTTGCCGTACGACGCCAGATCCTGGGCGACGAGCACGATCTCGCGCACGTCGAGTTCGTCGACCTCGATGAGGATCGAGGCGACGTCGCGGCTGCGCTGCGGCCCACGGAAGCTCGGGATCGCGCAGAACCCACACGACCGGTCGCAGCCCTCGGCGATCTTCACGTACGCCCACGGCACGGCCGATTTCGGGCGCGGCAGGTTGAGCAGATCGAACTCGGGCAGAGGTGTCGACGACACCGGGATCAGCTTGCGTCGTGCGCCCTGGTCGGCGCGGCTGTCGAGCGGGGCGACGTTGAACGCCTGGCCGAACCCGGCGACCTGATCGACTTCGGGAAGCGCCTCGGCGAGTTCATCGCCGTAGCGCTCGGCCATGCAGCCGGTCACGACCAATCGTGAGCCGTCCGGGCGTACCCCATCGAGGGCAAGGATCGTGTCGATCGACTCGCGGCGGGCCTCGTCGATGAACGCGCACGTGTTGACAACCACGAGGTCGGCGAACGCTGCATCGTCGGTCGCCTCCATGCCGTCAGCGAGGAGTGCACCCATCAGTTTGTCGGAGTCGACGTCGTTCTTGGGACAGCCGAGCGTCTCGATGTAGAAGCGCTGGGACACGGCCCTCCACGCTACCTGAGGCCGCCGCCGCCCAGGCCGATCGGCCGCTCACACGACCGTCGAGCGGAACTTCTCCATCAGGTGATGGCCTGCAGTGATCGGCAGATACCTGACGGTGTCGCCGTCCGCAACGATCGGTTCGATGCGGGCGTCCCAGTTGGCATTGTGAAAGAAGGGAATCGAGAGCCTGGAATGTGCGCCCGGAACGACCACGACTCGGTGCATCGTCGAGCGCCACCGATCGTTGGTCCATCGTTGCATCAGATCTCCCAGGTTCACGATCAGCCCGCCCTCGATCGGGTCGACATCGATCCATGTGCCGGACGGCGACAGCACCTGCAGCCCGGCTGTCCCGTCGGTCCACAGGATCGTCAGCGTTCCGTAGTCGGTGTGGGCCCCCGCCCGGAACCGTCGGTCGCCCGGCCGGTCATGAGCCCGAGCGCCGACGGCGGGATAGTGGGCCAGACGCAGGGCAGAGCCGTGCTGATCGATGACACGGTCGAAGGTTGCGCTGTCGAGCCCGAGTCCGATCGCAAAGCTCTCCATGACGGTCGACGCGAGGGCGGCCATCGCCCGGTAGTACGCCTCGGCGGCAGGGCGCAGGTCGGCAACGCAGGTGGGCCACAGGTTCGGGGCGTACACCGCTCGCTCGTCAGGATCGGTCATGTCAGCGAGCGGACGAGGTGGCGGATCGATCGGGCCGATGTTGAATGTCTCCTTCAGATCCGGCGCATCGGCACCGCCGATGGAGCGGTTGAGCGCTTCGGCCTCGACGCGGTTGTAGCCGTAGGGGTATCCGGGCGCCGGGGGCACGACGGCGAGGCGCTCGTCGACGTCGGCAGCGAAGAACGCCCGTGCGGCAACGACGAGGCGTTCGATCACCGCCGGTTCGACGCCGTGACCCACGATCGTGAAGAACCCCACGGCACGACACGCGGCATCGATCTCGGCGCCGATCGCGCCTCGCTGATCGAGGGTGCCGTCGACGAAGTGTGACAGATCGACGACGGGAATCGCCGGTGACGTCATTGGTGGGCGAGGCGCAGGCCAGGTCGCGGCCACGGGAACGACACCAACCGGCCTGTGCTCGAACATGTCACGAAGGCCGTACGGAGATCGTCGCCGCCGAAGCAGATGTTGGTGGTGAGAACATCGCCGGTCGCATGGTGTTCGATCTGCTCGCCGTCGGGTGACATCGCC
The DNA here is from genome assembly GCA_041747915.1 of Ilumatobacteraceae bacterium. Classification (GTDB taxonomy): domain Bacteria; phylum Actinomycetota; class Acidimicrobiia; order Acidimicrobiales; family Ilumatobacteraceae; genus Sva-07. The sequence continues at coordinate 1,825 of JBGTEH010000627.1, read as the reverse complement.
GTGATCCCACCATTGACGATCGTGGCGACGCACACCCAGCCCTCGGCGTCGACTGCGAGCGAATCGAGGAACTGGTAGCCCGGCAGGCCGCAGAGCACGGCCGAGTAGTCGAGCGGGGCCGGGGCCGCAACCTCGCCGGGCGCGGTGATGGTGCGCTGGTGAACGCGTCCATTGTGCGTCTCGGCCCAGTACAGGGTGTCGGTGTCGGGCGACAGACCGATGCCGTTCGGCGAGTCGGTCGGAAAGACGGCCTCGGTGATCGAACTGCCGTCGGCGCGTGCGTAGTAGATCCCGGTGAGATCGGCCGTACGAGCGGAGGTGTCCCTGATGCCGTGGTCGGTGAACCAGAACCCGCCGTGGCCGTCCATCACCAGATCGTTGGGTCCCCTCAGCGGATGACCCTCGCACTCTGTGTAGAGGTCGGTCACCGACCCGTCGTGGGCGTCGACACGTTGGATCCGCCCACCCAGGTAGCCGTCACGATTGAAGCCGCCCGGAAGCACCATCCCGCCGAGATCGACCTCGGTGAACGAACCGCCGTTGTTGCAAACGTAGAACGCGCCGTCGGGGCCGACCGCGGCGCCGTTGGGGCCACCGGGGATCTCGGCGATGGTGTCGGTGGAACCGTCGGGGTGGATTCGCGTGAGGCGCTGGCCGAACATCTCGACCACGACGACCGATCCGTCGGGCATCGCGATGGGCCCCTCAGGGAACCGCAGGCCCTGGGCCACCTCGGTCAAGTCGGGCGTGAACTCACGAACGGTTGGTGCGGCCATGGCGACATGATGTCACCGCGGACGCTCGGGCTCAGACCTGGCCGTTCTGTTGGAGCAGCTCGAACTCCTCGACGGTCATCAGAACGGCGCGCGCCTTGGACCCCTCGCTCGGCCCCACGACGCCGCGCTGTTCGAGCAGATCCATGATGCGACCCGCACGGGCGAAGCCCACTTTGAGCTTTCGTTGGAGCATCGACGTGGAACCGAGTTGGCTGCGCACCACCAACTCCATCGCCTGGCGCATCATCGCCGTGTCCTCGTCGTCGTCGCCGGCCGAGAAGGCGTTGGCGTCAGAGGTCACGTCGAGGTCGTCGAACGACGCCATCGCACCGGAGGTCGGCGCCGACGCGCCAGAGGGTGCGACCAACATCGACGGGCCGGACGTGCCCGAGGCATCGGTTCCACCGGCTTCGACGTCGTCGGAGTAGATCGGTTCGGGCGACTGCACGCGCCAGTGCGCAACGACCTGGCGAACCTCTTCCTCGCTCACGAACGAGCCCTGGATGCGGTTGGCGACGGACGAGTTTCCCGGCAACAGCAGCATGTCGCCCTTGCCCACGAGTTTCTCCGCGCCCGGCTGATCGAGAATCACGCGCGAGTCGGTCAGGCTGGACACGGCGAACGCCATACGCGCCGGGATGTTGGCTTTGATCACGCCGGTGATGACGTTCACCGAGGGTCGCTGAGTGGCGACGATCAGGTGGATGCCGACCGCACGCGCCTTCTGGGCGATGCGGGTGATCGACTCCTCCACATCGCGTGCGGCGACCATCATCAGGTCGTTGAGTTCGTCGACGACGACCACGATGTAGGCCATGTGTTCGTAGTCGACGATCGACCCGAGAGGCGGCTGGATCTGGCCCTTCGCGAACGCCTTGTTGTACCCGGCGATGTCGCGATAGCCGAGCTCGGACAGGACGTCGTAGCGCCGTTCCATCTCCTTGACGGCCCAGCCGAGAGCGTTGGCCGCCTTCTTCGGGTTCGTGACCGGCTGCGTCAACAGGTGCGGCAGGCGGGCGTACTGGCCCATCTCGACCTGCTTGGGGTCG
>JBGTEH010000626.1:0-5216 GCA_041747915.1 Ilumatobacteraceae bacterium | reverse complement strand
TCGAGTTCACCGGCGGGCACGATCTCACGAGCACCGCGGCGGCCCTCGTGGATCTGATCGGGCGCGGCATCGTTCGGCTGTACGACCTCGTCGCCATCCGCAAGGACGACGACGGGAGTTTCTCGCTGCTCGAACTCGACGCGTACGACGGCGAGATCTCCGTGATCAGCGGTGCGCGTTCCGGACTGCTCGACGACGACGACATGCAGGCCGCTGCCGACACGATGCTGCCGGGCACCACGGGTGTGCTGATCATGTACGAGAACACGTGGGCGATCCCGTTCGTCGCTGCGGCGCTCGATGCGGGTGGCACGATGATCGCCACCAAGAGAATCCCCGCCGAGGACGTCATCGGCGTGCTCGACGACCTCGAAGCCAACGACTGAACTCGACACCAGAAAGAGGACCAGCCATGCCAGGACTTGCCAGAGGAATTGCTCGCGTCGCCGTCGTTTCCGGGACCGCCACCGCCGTGTCCGGTCGCGTCGCTCGCCGCCAGGCGGCCCGCTACACCGAGAGCGACGCCCAACTCGCGGCCGATCGCACTGCGGCGTACCAGCGAGACATGGGTTACACCCAGCAGGCTCCGCCCCAGTACGCCCCGCAGCCGCAGTACGCCGCTCCGCCCGCGCCTGCTCCCCAACCGGTCGCTGCGGCGCCAGCGGCCAACCCGATGTTCGCGGAGCTGCAACAACTCGCCGATCTGCACGCAGGCGGGGTGCTGACCGACGAGGAGTTCGCCGCCGCGAAGGCCAAGGTGCTCGGTTCCTGATCGCGATGACGCCGCCGTTCGGGCAGGGCGGGCCAGGCGTCACACCTGAATGCTGAGATGCGGCGATAGGTTCAATGGTGCGCTGGTCGAATTCACGACTGGTGAGCGCACTCGGATTCACTCTCTGCTCCGGTCCTGCGCTGTGTGAGCAACATAGAGGAGTCCCCCCAATGACCATCATCGACGACGCGCCGCGCGTCATGTCCCCGAACGACGCCCCGGACGGCGAGGCCACCGTTGCCTTCCGCGATCTCGGCCTGCCCGACTCGATCGTGCGCCGCCTCGAGAGCGAGGGCAAGCACAACGCATTTGCCATCCAGGCAGCTGTGATCCCCGACGCCCTCGCCGGGCGCGACGTGGCGGGCCGAGCCCCCACCGGCTCGGGAAAGACCCTGGGCTTCGGGCTTCCGCTCGTGGCGCGGCTCACCGACGCCCGTCCGAAGCGTCCGGTTGCTCTCGTGCTCGCACCGACACGCGAACTCGCCGAACAGATCATGGCTGAGCTGACCCCGTTCGCGAAGGCGGCAGGCCACGACGCCGCTTCGGTGTACGGCGGTGTGGGCTACGGCGGACAGCGCAAGGCGCTCGACCGAGGCGTCGAACTCGTCGTCGCGTGTCCTGGCCGGCTCGAAGACCTGATGCAGATGCGTGCGATCGACCTGCGCGATGTGTCCACCGTGGTCATCGACGAAGCCGATCAGATGGCCGACATGGGCTTCTTGCCCGCCGTTCGCCGCATCGTCGAGCAGACCTCACCCAATCGTCAGGTGCTGCTGTTCTCCGCCACACTCGACGGACCCGTCGCCAAGCTCGTCGCTGACTTCCAGCACAATCCTGTGCGCCACGAGGTCGGCCCGAAGGGCCCGGATGTCCACGCCGCGCAGCACCACTTCTGGGTGGTCGATCGCGAGGCGCGTGTCAGCACGACCGCCGACGTCATCCAACGACTCGGTGCCACCATCGTGTTCACCCGCACCCGTCACGGCGCGGACCGGCTCGCCAAGCAGCTCGGTCGCAGTGGCGTCACCGCCGAGCCGATCCACGGAGGGCGCAGTCAAGGCCAGCGCGACCGCGCGCTCGCCTCGTTCAAGAAGGGCCAGGCTTCGGCGCTGATTGCGACCGACGTCGCCGCTCGTGGCATCCACGTCAACGGTGTGAACGCGGTCGTTCACTACGACCCGCCCGCCGAGGACGCCACCTATCTGCACCGCTCGGGCCGTACCGCTCGCGCCGGCGCCACCGGCACTGTTGTGTCGTTGCTCGACCAGAGCCAGAAGAAGGACGCCATGAAGATGCAGCGCGGCATCGGGATCAGCGAGCCGTTCACCTCGCCGCGCGTCAAGGATCTCGTCATCAACGCTGCACCCGCAGTCGTCAAGCAGGCGCGCACCGCCGACCTCGACGTCGAACATCGCCAGACCCGCATCACCCGTGAGGCACGGCCGGAGCGTGACGTCACGTCCGTGCGCGAGTCGGCTCCGCCAGTCGACAACAGGGCCGACAGGAGAGCCGACGCCAGTCGTCCGGTCCCCACGGGGAACGCAACCGACGCCAAGGGCACGGTCAAGTTCTTCAACTCGGGTCGCGGCTACGGCTTCATCACGCCGGACAACGGCGAGAAGGACCTCTTCGTGCACTTCTCGGTCATCGTCAACGACGGGTTCAAGACGCTCGACAACGGTGCGCGCGTCGACTACGAGGTCCGTCACGGTCGCAACGGTCAAGAAGCGTTCGACGTGCGCGTCGTCCCGTTCGCCTGACCGTCGCTGCTGCAATCGCGGCCGAATAGGGTCGCAGCGTGTACAGCGACCGGGACCTCGTCGAGAAACGGATCGAGCGTGAACTGTGGGAGCGGGTGCTGCCACTGGTTCACGTCGACCATCGGCCGCTGAGCATCGAGGCGGGTCCCGACCTCGACCATCTCGAAGCGTTCGAGGCGGGCTCCTCGTGGGGCCCGCCATGGGGTACCACATGGTTCCGCCTGTGTGGCGAGATCCCGCCGAGCTGGGTGGGCCGTCGCATCGAAGCGGTCATCGACCTCGGGTTCCATCAGCAGGCCGCCGGATTCCAGTGCGAGGCAATGGTCGTCGAGATTGCGGCCGACGGATCGTTCAAGCCGCTGCAGGGAATCCATCCCCGCCGTACGAACTTCGCCGTCGAGGCAGTCGTTGGCCAGGTGGTTCTGAACATCGAGGCCGCTTCGAACCCGATGTTCCCTGGGTACAGACCGTCGAATCTCGGATCGCTCGACACTGCGGGCGATCGGCTGCTCTACCGGTTCCGACGGGCGTCACTCGTGGTCGTCGATCCCGAGGCCGAGGCGCTCGCGTACGACATCGAGGTGCTCGACGGCGTGATGCGTACGCTCGCCGCGCACGATCCCCGTCGAGCGCGTCTCGCTCGCACGCTGGCCACCACGCTCGACCGGATCCCCGACGTCGCGGCTGCGCAGCGGGTGATCGGGCCTGCGATGGAAGTGGACTTCGGCGACGCGACGCGCCACCGATCGGTCGCCGTCGGCCACGCGCACATCGACACCGCCTGGCTCTGGCCGATGCGCGAGACGATGCGAAAAGTCACGCGGACCTTTTCCTCCGCCGTCGCCCTCATGGACGACTACCCGGAGTACATGTTCTGCGCGTCCTCGGCACAGCACTACACCTGGGTCGAAGACGACCAGCCCGCACTGTTCGAGAAGATCGCCGAACGTGTCGAACGCGGACAGTGGGTGCCGATCGGAGGGATGTGGGTCGAGGCCGACATGAACCTGCCATCCGGCGAGAGCCTCGTGCGCCAGATCGTGTTCGGGCAGAGGTACTTCGAGGAGAAGTTCGGAGCGCGCTGCACCGAGGTGTGGATCCCCGATGTCTTCGGATATCCAGCCGGGCTGCCGCAGGTCTTCGCGGCGGGCGGCATGGATCGCTTCGTGACTCAGAAGCTGAGCTGGAACAAGCAGAACCGCTTCCCCCACAACACGTTCTGGTGGGAGGGCCTCGATGGCACGAGGGTGCTCACGCACTTCCCGCCGGTGGACACCTACAACGCCGAGATCACGGCGGCCGAGTTCGACTTCTCGGTCACCAACTTCCGCGATCACGGGTGGAGCAACGATTCCCTCATGCCGTTCGGTCACGGCGACGGTGGTGGCGGCCCGACGCACGAGATGCTCGAACGCGCTCGCCGCCTCGCCCACATCGACGACCGCGCCACCCTCGAGATCGACAGTCCGTCGGCGATGTTCGCGCGCATCGAACGTGCCGCCGAGCGCGGAGCGCCCGTGCCGATCTGGCGCGGTGAGCTCTACTTCGAAATGCATCGAGGCACGCTCACCAGCCAGTTGAAGACCAAGCTCGGCAATCGTCGTTGCGAGCGCTTGCTCGTCGAGGCCGAGCTGTGGGCCGCCACGGTCGGTCGGCGAGCCGACGTGGATCACCTCTGGAAGCAGGTGCTGACCCAGCAGTTCCACGACATCCTGCCGGGGTCGTCGATCGCCTGGGTTCATCAGGATGCCGAGCGCATCCTCGGTGCGGTCGAGGCCGAACTCGACGATCGCATCGACGCGTTGTTGAGCGAACTCGCCGACGGACCGATTGTGGCCAATCCCTCCGACTCTGTCGTCGACGAAGTCGTGGTCGTCACAGGTGACCTCGGCATCGCCCCGGGAGCGGCGGATGTCCAAGAACTGTCCGACGGCTCCACCGCGATACACGTCGCAGTGCCCGCACTCGCAGTGGCTCCGTTGCGGGCGTTGGCGGTCACCGACCGGGTCGTACTGTCGGATACGTCGATGACCAATCGCCATCTTGCGGTGCGCTGGGACGCGCACGGCAACCTCACCTCGATCATCGACCTGTCGCACGCGCGCGAGATCGTGCCGGTCGGCGCGCTGGGCTGCGTTCTCGAACTCGCCCCCGATCACCCCGTCGAGTACGACGCGTGGGACCTGGAGTCGTGGACCCGCGCTGGTGCAACGGCGCTCACGGGGTCCGCCGAGGTGACGATCGTCGATTCGGGGCCACTGGTCGGGCGGGTCCGCGTCGAGCGTCGATTCGGTCCGTCGACCGCAGCTGTGGTGTACGAACTGCGCGCCGACAGCCGACAACTCCTCGTCCATGTCGAGCTCGACTGGCACCACGACGAACACTTGCTGTCGATGGCGTTCCCGCTCGACGTGCGCGCTGATGTGGCGATGTGCGACGTGCAGTTCGGCGTTGTGGCGCGCCCGACGCATCCGTCGAGCCCGTGGGATGCCGCCAAGTTCGAGGTCTGCGCCCACCGGTTCGTCGATGTCGCCGAGCCCGACTTCGGCGTGGCGATCCTCAACAACGGGCGATACGGCCACGGCGTCTTCGACGGCGCCGTACGGGTGAGCCTCGCCCGCGCCGCCAACTACCCCGACCCCAACGCCGACCGTGGCCACCACGAGGTGACGTTGGCGATCCGC
>JBGTEH010000625.1:0-1506 GCA_041747915.1 Ilumatobacteraceae bacterium | reverse complement strand
CGAGGGCGCCGGCGTCGTGATGGAAGTCGGCGCGAACGTCATCGGGCTCGAGGCCGGCGACCACGTCGTGTTCGGGTTCATTCCGGCCTGCGGCCGCTGTCCGAGCTGCGCCTCCGGTCATTCGAATCTCTGCGACGTCGGTGGTGCTGCGTTCCCGACGGGACGTCAGATCTCCGATGGCACGGCACGCCACCACACCGCCGACGGCGAGGACCTCGGCCTGATGTGCCTGCTCGGCACCTTTGCCCACCACACCGTGGTTCACGAGTCGAGCTGCGTGAAGATCGACAAGGACATCCCCCTCGACCGTGCGTGCCTTCTCGGTTGTGGTGTCGTGACCGGATGGGGAACAGCGGTGTACGCAGCCGAGGTCGGCCCCGGTGATTTCGTTGCCGTCGTCGGCGCTGGCGGCATCGGCGCCAACGCCATCCAGGGCGCCAAACTGGCCGGGGCTCGCGTGATCGCGGCGATCGACCCCGTCGAGTTCAAGCGCGAGATCGCCATGGAACTCGGTGCGACGCACACGTACGCCTCGATCGCCGAAGCGATGGAGGGTCTGGGTGACTCCACGTGGGGTCGCGGCTTCGACAAGGTGCTCATGACCATGGGCGTCGGCAACGGTGACGCGCTCGGCGAGGCGTTCCATCTCGGCGGCAAGCGCGCCAAGATCGTCGTCACCAACATCCATCCCACCGCGGAACCTTCGATGGCGGTGCCGGGCGCATTCCTGACGCTGTTCGAGAAGCAGATCATCGGCTCGCTGTTCGGGTCGGCGAACATCCGCAAGGACATCCCGCAGTTGCTCGAGCTGTACACCCAGGGTCAGCTCGACCTCGACACGCTCGTGACCAACACCTACACCCTCGACGACATCAACCAGGGTTTCGAGGACATGCGCAACGGAAAGAACATCCGCGGCGTCCTCATCTACGACTGACCGTGTCACGCTGGTGTCAGACACCAGCGTGACACGGGTGCGCAACGTTCGACACGGAGGGGAAAGTCATGAAGAGCAGAGCGGCGGTACTCCACGGCACTGGCCAGGAGTGGCAGATCCAGGAGATCGAGGTCGACGCACCGAAGGCGGGTGAAGTGATCGTCGAATGGAAGGCCGCTGGGCTGTGCCACTCCGACGAGCATCTCATCACCGGCGACATGGTGCCGCCGCAAGAAGCGTGGCCACTGATGGGCATCGACGAGTTCTGGCCCATCATCGGTGGCCACGAGGGTGCAGGCGTGATCGCTGAGGTCGGGCCGGGCGTGACCGAGGTGTCCGTCGGCGATCATGTGTCGGCGTCGTTCGTGCCGTCGTGCGGGAAGTGTCGCTACTGCTCGACGGGACGACAGAACCTCTGCGATGCAGGCGCCGGGGCGTTCCTCAAGGGCATGTCGACCGATGGAACCACTCGCCATCACCTCGCAGACGGCAGCGGCGACCCCATGCTCTTCGCCAAGCTCGGCACCTTCTCTCAGTACACCGCCGTCTCGGTCAACCAGGTGATCAAG
>JBGTEH010000624.1:0-2218 GCA_041747915.1 Ilumatobacteraceae bacterium | reverse complement strand
GCTGTGGCACGACGTGATGGAGCGCCTCGCCGAGTCGGCGATCACGTTCATCGACGCACAGCTCTCCCACGGCGCCGCTGCCTTCCAACTCTTCGATTCGTGGGCCGGCGCACTGAGCCGACGCGACTACGACCGCTACGTGCTCCCTCACTCCCGACACGTCTTTCGCGAGCTGCGGCGTCGCCACCCCGCGGCTCCCGGGATCCACTTCGGCATCGGCTGCGATCATCTTCTCGAATCGATGTACGACGCGGGTCCCACGGTGATGGGCCTCGATTGGCGCACGCGCATCCGCGATGCTCGACGACGGCTCGGCGACGACATCGTGGTGCAGGGCAACCTCGATCCGGCCCTCGTCCTCGCCGGCATCCAGCCGGCCATCGAGGGTGCCGAGCAGGTCCTGCGCGACAACGCACGCCCCGACGGCACCCAGCACCCCGGTCACGTCTTCAATCTCGGCCACGGCGTGAATCCCGAGACCGACCCGGGCGTCCTTCAGGCCGTCGTCGATCTCGTCCACGACCGCACGGCAGCCACGACCCCCGTCCCCGCCGCCACGGCCGAATCTGTGACGACATGACCGAACCGGGTGGCGCCGTCGGAGTCCTGCTGATGGCGTACGGAACCCCGCGTCATCCCGACGAGATCGAGGCGTACTACACCGACATCCGACGCGGCCGCCCGCCGACCGCTGAGGCATTGGCCGACCTGACCAGGCGCTACGCCGCCATCGGTGGCCTGTCACCACTGGCGCAGCTGACCGAGGCGCAGCGCGACGCCCTGCAGGCGGCGCTCGACACCACCAGCGCGGGACGGTTCCGAGTGGAACTCGGTCTCAAACATGCCGACCCGCTCGTCGAGGCCGGCGCAGCGCAGCTCGTCGATGCGGGGTTCTCCACCATCGTCGCACTCGTCCTGGCACCGCACTACTCGTCGTTCTCGATCGGTCAGTACCTCGACCGAGCGCTCCAGGGAGCACCATCGGCTGAAGTCGTCGGCATCGAGAGCTGGGCGGTCGAGCCTGCGTTCGTGTCGTTCCTCGCCGACGATCTCACGAAGCGGGTCGAGGCGATGCGTGAGTCGACGGGTGGCCGCGTGCGCGTGGTGTTCAGTGCCCACTCCCTCCCCCAGCGCATCATCGAGGCAGGCGACCCGTACCCCGACGAACTGCGATCGACCGCCGAGGCGGTTGCGGCCGAGGCCGGCCTGGGCGACGACGACTGGCAGATCGTGTGGCAGTCCGCCGGCCGCACGCCCGAACCGTGGATCGGCCCCGACATCCTCGCGGTGATCGACGCACTGGGCGACGACGCCGACATCGACGGCGTGATCGTGTGCGCGTGCGGGTTCGTGGCCGATCACCTCGAGGTCCTGTACGACCTCGACATCGAAGCCGCGGCTCGAGCCGTTGAGCGGGGTCTGGCATTCGATCGCACGGCCTGCGTCAACGATGACCGCGCCGTCATGGCGGCGTTGGCTGCCCGCGTCGTCGCAGCGGTGACGTGACGCGACGCGTTGCAGTGGTTGGTGCCGGCATCAGCGGGCTGTCCGCCGCGCTCGCGCTCGTTGACGCGGCGTCGGAGACCGGGCTCGACATCGATCGCGAGATCGATGTCGTCGTTCTCGACGCTGGCGACCGCCCGGGGGGCAAGGTCTCCACCAGCGCTTTCGCCGGCCTCGAACACGTCGACGAGGGCGCCGACGCATTTCTCGCTCGGATTCCCGACGCCGTTGCGCTCGCCCGTCGCGTCGGCCTCGGAGATGACTTGGTCTCGCCCGAGTCGGTTGGTGCAGCGGTCTGGCACGACGGGCTCCACGCGATCCCCGACGGGCTCCTGCTCGGCGTGCCGGGCCGGTTGCGACCGCTTGCGACCACTGGGCTCTTGTCGTGGAGGGGCAAGGCTCGCGCCGCTCTCGAACCCCTGCTGCCGCGCACCTCCACCGACGACGACTCCATCGGCCGGTACGTTCGGGCGCGCTTCGGCCACGAGGTCCACGAGCGCCTCGTCGATGCCCTCGTCGGCAGCATCTACGCCGCCGACACCGACCGCTTCAGCCTGGCCGAGGTGCCACAACTCGCAACGCTGGCGACCGACAACCGAAGTCTGCTGTTGGCGGCGCGCCGCCAACGCGCCGCCCAGGGAACCGCGACCGCAGCTGCCAGCCCGATCTTCGCCGCGCCTCGTCGGGGAATGGCTGCGCTGTGCGAGGCAACCGC
>JBGTEH010000623.1:0-6249 GCA_041747915.1 Ilumatobacteraceae bacterium | reverse complement strand
GCCCCGACCGTGAGCGTGCCGATCTCGCCCACGCGTCCGAGGCAACCAGCGCCACCGATCGTGGCGATCTCCAGTGCCATGCGGGCAGTGCCAGCGGCGGCGCCGTCACGAAGCTTGGCGAGCAGCATGGCTTGGCGCGCCTCGAGCCACAGCGAGGCCGAATCGGCCGACGACGAGCCGTCCACACCAAGCCCCACATGCACACCAGCGGTCCGCAGCGCCACGACCGGCGCGATGCCCGACGACAGGATCATGTTGCTCGACGGACAGTGCGCAGCACCGACCCCCGCCGCGCCGAGACGCCGGATCTCGTCGTCGTTCGGCATCACACAGTGCGCCACCCACGTGCGGTCCGAACACCATCCCGTGCGCTCGAGGTACTCCATCGGACGGCACCCGAACGCGGCGACGCTGAAGTCGTCGTCCTCGGCATTCTCGGCGAAGTGGGTGTGCAGCCGAACATCCAGACGTTCCGCCAACTCGGCGGTGGCCACCATCAGCGCCTCGGTGACACTGAACGGCGAACATGGGGCCAACGCGATGCGGGTCATCGCGCCGTGCGAGCGATCGTGGTGGCGCTCGACCGCGCTGGCGCACGCCGCGAGGATGTCGTCGTCGTCGCTGACGACGTCGTCGGGCGGCAGTCCACCGTCCTTGACCGACAGCGACATCGAACCGCGGGTCGGATGGAACCGCATCCCGACGTCTCTCGCCGCGTCGATCTCGGCGCCCAGCAGGTCACCGGCGCCGGCGGGGTGTAGGTACAGATGATCAGACGACGTGGTGCAACCAGCAAGAGCCAACTCGGCCAGTCCCACCCACGCCGACACGTACGCGCCCTCGGTGTCGAGCGAGCGCCATAGGGGATACAGCGATTGCAACCAGCCGAAGAGCGGCTTGTCGGTCATCGGCGGGAACGCTCGCGTCAGGTTCTGGAAGAGATGGTGGTGAGCGTTGACGAGACCAGGTGTCACGAGGCAGTCGGTGGCATCGAGCACGGTCGCCGCTCCAGGTGGTTCGCCCGATCCGACTGCGCTCACCAGGCCGTCGGTCACCGACACCCAACCTCCATCGATCTCGCGTCGATCGGCGTCGACAGTGGCGACCAAGCGTGCATTGACCACCACGAGGTCGGCGGTGACCGGCCGGGAAGTCATCGTTCGGCCTCGCCAAGGCTGGCGAGGATCGTGGCGATGTCATCGATCGTCGTGAGCGGGTTGACGATGCAAATCCGCAGCACGACCTCGCTCTGCCACGTGGTGGGCACCACGAAGGTCCGACCCGCCGCGAGTTCGGCGTCGCTCCAGGCTTGATAGTCCGTCGGAGTCCAGCCGAGCCGGCGGAAGATCACGATCGACAGATCCGGTTCCATGATCAGTTCGGTCAGCGGACAATTCTCGATCAGCCGCGCCGACTCCTGCGCGATCCGCAACGTCACCTCGACGGCCTCGGCGTAGGCGTCGGTGCCGTGGGTGGCCAGGCTGAACCACAACGGCAGTCCCCGAGCTCGACGCGAGAGATGGTGGGCGTAGTCGCTCGCGTTCCACGGCTCGTCGCCGACATCGTGGAGCACATCGAGGTACTCGGCGTACTGCGTGTGGGCCGCCCGGGCAACGTTCGGGTCTCGGTAGATCAGCGCACACGAATCGAACGGGGCGAACAGCCACTTGTGAGGATCCACGATCAGGCTGTCGGCTCGTTCGATCCCGGCGAATCGGTGACGTGCGCTCGGGGCCGCAAGCGCAGCTGCACCGTATGCGCCGTCCACGTGCAACCAGGTCTGGAGGTCGTCGGCCGCATCGGCCGCTGCTCGGAGGTCGTCGACGGCGCCGACGTTGGTGGTTCCCGACGTCGCGACGATGGCGAACAGTCGATCGCGATCGATGGGATCGAGCCCGACGACGACAGATCGCAGGGCGTCCTCGCGCATCTCGCCACGCTCGCCGGCGGGCACGAGCACGACATCGGCGTCCATGACGCGCGCGGCCTGAGCAACCGACGAGTGGGCTCCTGCTGATGCCACCATCAGCCCCCGGGTGCGGTCATGCACCCCATCGGCTTGATGGCGCCATCGCCAGCGGGCGGCGACCAATGCACTGAGATTTCCCGCCGTTCCTCCGCTGACGAAGACTCCTCCTGCCGATTCCGGGAGTCCGGCGAGGTCGGCGATCCAGCGCAACGCCTCGTTCTCGGCGAAGATCGCGCCGGCTCCTTCCATCCACGAACCGCCGTACACGTTCGACGCGCCGACGACCAGATCGAACAGGATCGAGGCTTCGGTCGGGGCATTCGGCACGAACGACAGGAACAGCGGATGGTCGACCGAGATGCAGGCGGGAGCGAGCACTTCCTCGAAGAGACGCAACGCTTCGAGTCCGCCGAGGCCTGCGGGCGTAATCGTGGAGCCAGCCGCTCGGCGGAGTTCCTCGGGCGACAACGAATGATCGAGTGGAGGGGGATCCATCCGCATCCGCTCGACGGCATAGCGAACGATCGCCTCGGCCAGGATCTCGGTCGACTCATCCTGCTGATGCATCGGGCAAGTGTGTCAGCCACGCGGTGTAACGCTGGTGTCTGACCGTCAGCATCGATGCCGGCGTTACGTCAGTCGGGGAGGTCGAGGAGTTCGCTGCCCTCGTTGCGCGCGCGGCCGTCGCGGTACTCCACTTCGCCGATGATCGCCGAGGCGATTGCACCGGTCATGATCACCACGACGGGGATCAGCAACAAGGTGATCACGATGGCGATGGCACCGGGCATGCGCTCAGGCTAGTGCCAGGCACTCGGCGTGGCGAAAGCATGTGACGACATGGTCGTTGACCATCCCGGTGGCCTGCATGAACGCGTAGCAGATGGTCGGCCCCACGAAACCGAAGCCGCGACGCTTGAGGTCCTTGCTCATCGCCTGCGACCGGTCGGTCTCGGCCGGAACGGCGTCCATCGACGACCACCTGTTCTGGATGGTCGTGCCATCGACGAATCCCCACAGATGCGCAACCGGATCGTCGAGTTCCAACCAGGCGCGTGCATTGCGGATCGATGCGTCGACCTTGGCCCGGTTGCGAACGATGCCCTCGTCGGCCATCAGGCGAGCGACATCGACGTCACCGAACGATGCGACCACAGCCGGATCGAATTCGCGGTACGCCGCTCGATACGAATCGAACTTGCGCAGGATCGTCGACCACGACAGGCCGGCCTGGGCGCCTTCGAGGATGAGGAACTCGAACAATACGAGTGGGTCACGCTCGGGCACGCCCCAGACGGCATCGTGGTACTCGACGTACGCGTCACCGATGTCGACGCTGCCGCTCAACGCCCACGAACAACGTTCGATGTCGCTGCGGTTCATCTGCGCTTCATCCGGGCGCGACGTACGCCCAGGCCTCGACCTCGACCAGGAAGCCGGCAGGCAATCCGGCCACGGCCACGGTCGAACGCGCCGGGCGGTGCGTGCCGAGAGCCGCCGCATACGCCTCGTTGAAGGCAGTGAAGTTTTCCATGTCGGTGAGAAAGCAAGTGGTCTTCACGATGTCGTTCAGCGATGCGCCGACCGTTGCCAGTTGCGCGGCGAGATTCTTCATCGTCTGCGTCGTTTCGGCACTCACGCCACCTTCGACGACCCTGCCCTCTGCCATGCCACCCTGGCCTGACACGATGACGAAGTCGCCGGCTCGAACGACCGGGCTGTACGGACCGAGGGGCTTGCTCATGGCGACACGGTAGCTCCGTCCGGCCACGGTAGCGTCGCTCGTACCATCGTCTCGCCGACATCGAGAGAGCCTCCATGACACCGCCGACCCCCATCGCTCATCACCGTCTCTCGCGTCGCGGCTTTCTCATCGGCGTCACGGCCACCGGCGTCCTCGCCGCGTGCGGGTCCGAGTCGGCCTCGTCGAGCCAGACCCCTGATGTGAACACGTCGGATGCGTCCGACCCTGCGATCACGGACACCTACACCATCGCTCAGCGCTTTCCGTCCGACGTCCAAGAGCCGGGGCTGCTCCGCATGCCGATCAGCCTCGCGTCGAGTAGCGGCGCGCTGGTCCAAGACGGCCCCGACAGCCTCGGCGCTCAGGTGACCGACATCGACGGAGTCCCGATCGGCGATCGCATCACCGCCGTACGTCGTGACGTGGCGCCTCGTCCGTACTACGCATTCCGAACCGACATCGCCGAGCCCGGCGTCTACTACCTCGTCGTCGACGGTGGCCCGGCGCAGGGTGCGGCATTCCAGGTGATGGAGCCCGGCACCGTCATCGTGCCCGGGCCGGGTCGAGCGCTGCCCCCCTTCGACACACCCACGACGAACGACGCCCGCGGCGTCGATCCCATCTGCACGCGCGAGCCCGAACCGTGCCCGTTCCACGAACTGACACTGACCGAAGCGCTCGAGTCGGGCAAGGGTGTCGTGTACCTCGTGGGCACGCCCGCGTTCTGCCAGACCGGCACGTGCGCACCGGCGCTGCAATCGATCGTCGACATCCACGAAGACTTCGCCGACCAGTACGTGTTCGTTCACGCCGAGGTCTACACCGACAACACCGCCACCACCCCTGCGCCGGCCGTCGAAGCCGCAGGTCTCACCTACGAGCCTGCGCTGTTCATCACCGACAGCGAAGGAAACGTTGTCGTGCGCCTCGATGCGGTCTGGAACGAGGCGGAACTGCTCGAAGTACTGCAAACCGTCGAGCCGAGCTGACGCGCGGTCAACTCGGGGGTCGACTCGTGGTCAGGAGAAACTCTGGCCGCACCCGCAGGTGCGTGATGCGTTCGGGTTCGTGATCGCGAAGCCCGACTGGTCGAGGCCGTCCTTGTAGTCGAGGGTGGCGCCTTCGAGCAGCTGCTTCGAGGCAGGATCGACGACGACTTTGACGAACCCGTCGTCGCCGTACGTGGCCTGCGTGTCGTCGGCAGCGATGTCGCCATCGAAGAACATCTCGTACGAGAATCCGCTGCAGCCGCCGGGACGCACCGCGACACGCAGTGCCAGATCCTCGGCTCCCTCGTCGCTGAGCAGTTGACGAACCTTCACGGTGGCGGAATCGGTGAGCGTGATCATGGGACCTCCTGATGGCAGATACTTCAATTTAGCGTGAAGCGACCGTGACTCGGCACGGTGTGCGACTGATGAGTGTGCAGAACTCTCGGATCTCGGTGTCGCCCATCTCGGCAACGAACCCGGCGACGAGCCCATGGTGGAGCCCGCACACGAGTTCGGGATGGCTTGCAGCGAGATCGGCGAAGGGACAATTGGCGAACGCCACCACGGCGACGTCGGGATCGTCGGGGCTGTCGGTGACCAGTGGGTCGAATCCGAGTCGATCGAGGTCCGACACGAGTGCCTCCAGCGTCGACTGCGCATCGCGATACGGCCGGGCCCTCGTGATCCCCTCGCTGCGACCGATGATCTCGGCATCGTCGGCGCTGGCTCCGAGTTGGGCGGCCATTGCCAGCACCATGCGAGCGAGGACGGGCATGGTGGGCGGCTCCAGGCCGAGCGACGGTGCATGAGCGGAAATCGAGTAGCGATGCTGCGGTCGACCGACATCACCGCGCCCGCCGACCTCGACCTCGAGGAGGCCGGCCTCGCGCATGCGTTCCAAGTGCGGGCGCACCGTGTTGGGATGGAGGCCCAGAGAGTCGGAGATGTCGGCGGTCGCCAGCGGTCGGGGCGAACGGGCCAGTTCGAGGTAGATCGCGTAGCGAGTGTTGTCGCCGAGCGCCTTCAAGAGATCGAGGCGGGAAGGTGTCCCGGCAGCGCCGTCCACGGAGCGGAGTTTACACGGAGCCTCCCGGTAGAATCATGTCGTGGTCACCGTCTCGCCGCCCAGCACCGAGGATGTCCTCTCCCTCCTCGCCGGCGTCGTCGACCCCGAGCTCGGCTGCGACATCGTCGAGCTCGGCATGGCCCGCGACGTCGTGGTGGACGGGGACGGCACCGTCCACGTGACGATCGCCCTCACCACCGCCGGCTGCCCGCTCAAGGCACAGATCAAGCGGGACGTCACCGCCCGGCTCGAGTCCACGCCCGGCGTGACGACCGTGGCGATCGAGTGGTCGGAGATGGACGACGCCCAACGGGCGCATGCCATGGCCCGTGCCCGCTGGCACGCCAAGGAGCGGGCACCCGACACCGAGATCCCGCCGAACGCCCGCGTGGTCGGCATCGCCTCGGGCAAGGGTGGCGTGGGCAAGAGCACGGTCACGGTGAACCTGGCCGTCGGGCTGGCCCGCGAGGGCTTCACC
>JBGTEH010000622.1:0-2465 GCA_041747915.1 Ilumatobacteraceae bacterium | reverse complement strand
GACCCCACGAAGCGTTCGAATGTGGTCGGCACCATCGACATCGACGACTCGATCGATGCCGCCTCCATCAACGCGGCATTGCGGGCCAACGGCATCGTCGACACGGATTCGTATCGCAAGCTCGGCCGCAACCAGTTGCGTGTCGGGATGTTCCCGGCGATCGATCCGTCCGACATCGAAGCGCTGACCCAATGCATCGATCACGTCGTGAGCGCGCTGTCCTGATGGAACCGACCGACGTCATCGAGTTCAGCACCGGCGACATCGGCGTGCTCGAACGTCCGGTGATGCTGGTCGGCCTCGAGGGCTGGTTCGACGTGGGCGGCGCCGCGACCCAGGCGGTCAACGCGTTCGTCAGCGCGGATCACGCTGTCACGGTCGGTCAGATCGATCCCGACCCGTTCTACGACTTCACCCAGCAACGCCCGCACGTGTCGATCGACGACGACGTCCGCGAGATCGTGTGGCCATCGAACGAGTTCGTGCTCCAACGCAACCCCGGACACCGCGACGTGGTTGCGCTCATCGGGGTCG
Source organism: Ilumatobacteraceae bacterium (assembly GCA_041747915.1). Taxonomy (GTDB): domain Bacteria; phylum Actinomycetota; class Acidimicrobiia; order Acidimicrobiales; family Ilumatobacteraceae; genus Sva-07. Next base: position 1,931 of record JBGTEH010000622.1, on the reverse strand, counting down.
AACCACATGTGGCCTGGCGGACCTACATCGGCGCGATCATGGTGGTGGCGGAGGCTCTCGGTTGCGAGGCGATCGTCACCGTCGGCTCCGGGGCCGAAGCGATCCCGCACAGCCGAACCCCGCCGGTGACGGGCAGCACCGCCAACGCCGACCTGGCCCGCCGGCTCGGGCTTGTGGCTCCGTCGTACCAGGGTCTCACGGGTGTCGTCGGGGTGCTCCAGGCCGAACTCGAAGCGCGGACGATCCCATCGATCTCGCTGCGTGTCGGGGTCCCCCACTATCTGATGAACGCCGAACACCCCCAGGCCGTCCAAGCTCTCGTGCGCCATCTCAGCCACGTGCTCGACGTCCCCAACACCAGCGATTTGAGCGATCAGATCGACGGCTGGCGCGACGTGCACGACGAACTGGTCGCCAACGACGAGCAGTTGCGGATGTACGTCAATCTGCTCGAGGCTGAGTTCGATCGCCGCTCCGAGGCCCAGATCCCCACAGCCGACGACCTCGGCGCCGAGTTCGAAGAATTCCTCCGCAACCAACGCGACGACTGAGCGGTACATCGGGGGTCAGACCCCAGATGTAACGTCAGGTCTTGGCAGCGGCGAAGGCCTGGTCGAGGTCGGCAATGATGTCGTCGATCGACTCGAGGCCGACGCTCAGCCGGACCAGGCCCGGTGTCACGTCGGACGCTGCCTGCTCCTCGGGCGTCAGCTGCGAGTGGGTGGTGCTCGCCGGATGGATCACCAGGCTGCGAGCATCGCCGATGTTGGCGACGTGGCTGTGCAGGCTCACGCCCTCGACGAACTTCTTGCCGGCGTCGATGCCACCCTCGATCTCGAACGCCAGCACCGAGCCGTAGCCCTTACCGCCGCCGAGCTTCTTGGCCCGCTCGTGCCACTCGCTCGACTCCAGTCCGGCGAAGCTGACCGACGTGACCTGGGCGTGACCGTCGAGATACGCGGCGACGGCCTGCGCGTTCGCGAAGTGTCGCTCCATCCGCAGGCTCAGCGTCTCGATGCCCTGCAGGATCATGAACGCGTTGAACGGCGAGATGGCGAGGCCCAGGTCGCGCAGCATCTGGACACGCGCCTTGAGAATGAACGCGCCGTGCCCGAGTGCGGGGAAGTAGGCCAGGCCGTGATAGCTGGGGTCGGGTTCGGTGAAGTTGGGGAACCGACCCGACGCCGCATAGTCGAATGTGCCGCCGTCGACGATCGCACCGGCGATCGAGGTGCCGTGGCCTCCCATGAACTTGGTCAGGCTGTGGACCACGATGTCGGCGCCCCACTCGAGCGGGCGGATCAGGTATGGCGTCGGCACGGTGTTGTCGACCATCAGCGGGATCCCGTTGGCGTGTGCCACACCTGCGATCCCCTCGATGTCGAGCACGTCGTTCTTCGGATTCGGCATGACCTCACCGAAGAAGACCTTGGTGTTCGGTCGGATCGCTGCTTCCCACTGGCCGAGATCGTGCGGATCGTCGACGAAGGTGACCTCGACGCCGAACTTCGGCATCGTGTAGTGCAGGAGGTTGTAGGTACCGCCGTACAGCGACGGCGACGACACGATGTGGTCACCCGATTCGCACAACGTCATCAGCGCGAGGGTCTCGGCCGCCTGGCCTGATGCAACCGCGAGCGTGCCGGGCAGCCCGACCGCGGTGATGCATCCACCTTCGAGCGCGTTGACACGCGCCTCCAACGCAGCCTGCGTCGGGTTCATGATCCGGGTGTAGATGTTCCCGATTTCGGCCAGCCCGAACAGGTTCGCGGCGTGCTCGGTGTCGCGGAACTCGTACGACGTGGTCTGGTAGATCGGTACCGCCCGGGCGCCGGTGGTCGGGTCGGGCTCGCCGCCGACATGGATCTGCTTGGTCTCGAATCCCCATGTGTCACTCATGGGCCGGGACGCTACCGGCTCAAAACCCGACC
>JBGTEH010000621.1:0-4665 GCA_041747915.1 Ilumatobacteraceae bacterium | reverse complement strand
GTGCCACATCGCCGCTTCCAACGCGAGGAGCTCCGATTCGACGCCCGAACCCAGCTGACTGTCGACATCGGGTGCGGGTAACGGCTGCGCCACACGCAAGCGATTGTGGTCGAGGTCGGTCAGGGCGACCTCACGTCCCCACGGCGCATCCTCGACCGTCACCCCGAACTCGGCGGCGATCGGCTGGATGTCGTCGACCCAGATGTACACGAGGGTGCCGGGGCGCGCATCACCAGTGTGTTCGGACAGGTGGATCTGCGCCCCTTCGCGCCGGATCCCGACATAGGCAGGTAGGTGGGGCTCGAATCGATGCTCGAACTCGATGCTGAATCCCAGCCGGGCGTACCAGCGAGCAGCCGCCGCAGTGTCGGCGACGCGCAGGATCGGGATGACATCGGTGGTCATGCGCCGACCCGTATCGACACGAACTCGTACGACCACAGCTCGATCGGCCCGTCGTCGACGAGCACGTACATGCCGTCGTCGACGCCGAACTCGAGGGGCGGCGGGAACGTCGCCGCCCGCCATCCGGTGGGACCGCCGGTGCACGGCAGCATCATTCGTTCTCCATCGACCACCGCCCCAGTCTCCCCCAGCCACCGTTGCCGGCGCCACTCTCGGAACCTACGATTGAGCACGATGCCGATGCTCGTGCTCCTGAACGGGCCGCCGGCGTCGGGAAAGTCGACCCTGGCCACGCGATGGGTCGCGACTCGGCCCCTCGCGCTGAACCTCGACATCGACGTCGTGCGAGGGCTCCTCGGTGCCTGGCTCGATCACCCTCACGACTCGGGTCTCGCGGCGCGCTCACTTGCCATTGCGATGGCGACCACGCACCTCGGCTCGGGTCGCGATGTCATCGTCCCGCAATTTCTCGCGCGACCGGAGTTCATCGTCGAGTTGGACGACGCCGCCCGCAGTGCCGGTGCGGCGTTCGTCGAGGTGGCTCTCGTGGTCGATCGACAGGTGGCGCTCGACCAGTTCGCCACTCGTACTGCCTCACCAGAGAATCAGGCGCACGTCGACGCCGGAGCACTCGTCGCCGACCACCCAGACGCCTTGGCCGACCTGTACGACCGCTACACGACGATGCTCGCCGGCCGCCCGAACGCACGCAGACTCGATGTGATCATCGACGACATCGACGCCACCCTCGCCGTCCTCGACCGTCACACAACGGCGGGACCAGCGTGACGACGGTGACAGCAGCCGTCAGGACGTGACCACGATCTCACCACCGAGCTGCCCACCGTCAGCGTCGGTCGCCGAGATGGTGAAAGTGAGAGACGCGCCATCGAAGTACGACAGGAAACCAGTGCCGCCCGGATCGAACCTCCCGTCGCTGGCGACCCGGTAGACGGACGAACTCAGGTCGGGATGATCGATGACGACCTCCGAGCCGGGCTCCAGTTCGCTTCCCCTGAACGTGATCGAGTCTCCGACGTCGGCACACACGGTAGCGACGTCGTTCGACAGACACTGGCTCGAACCGTCGGCTGCACAGCCACCAACGAGTAGGACGCTCGCCAGCGCAGCCGACGCGAAAGTTCGTCGTCGCCGGGCCACCGATGGATCCTGGCACAGCACAGGATGACCGACGACACCACATCGAGCGAGCGCGGTGTCGTCCTCTTTCGACCGAATGCAAATCACCCGCTCCCGCCACCTCGCAGCGGACCTCACGCCAGACGTCGTGTGCGCTCGGGCGCTCTGGGGGCTCCCCAACGCACACAACGTCATGCAATTTGGGGAGTCGTTCGATGCCGAACCGGTCGGTGACCGGGCACGCCTCGCTCTCGGCCGGGCGTCAGCGACGGCTACCGTCCATCCCGATGTCCACCACAGAGAACGAGGTTTCCCGCACGGTCGCTCAGCGCTACCGAATCGGTGGGCTGATCGCCGGCGTCCTCGTGGCAGTGGCGGCGATCGTGTTGCTCTCGTTGGGAACGCAGGGACCACTCACGCCGCTGAAAGCGATCATCCTCGGCGCGGTCGAAGGATTCACCGAATACCTCCCCGTGTCGTCGACCGGCCACCTGCTCGTGACCCAACGCCTTCTCGATCTCGGAGAGGGCGACGCCAAGGCGGCCGCCGACACCTACGTAATCGCCATCCAGATCGGGGCGATCCTCGCCGTCGTCGTGCTCTATTGGCGTCGGCTCGGCCAGGTCGTCAACGGTGTGATCGGACGTGACGCCGACGGACGACGTCTCCTTGGACGGCTGGTCATCGCATTCGTCCCCGCCGCATTCGTGGGTCTGCTCCTCGGCGACACGATCAAGGAGCAGCTGTTCGGGGCGTGGCCGGTGATTGCTGCATGGGCAGCCGGCGGCGTGTTCCTCATCCTCTGGAGCCCTCGGCCCGGCACAATCGAACTCACCGCGTTCACGGTCCGCAACGCAGCGATCATCGGCGCCGCCCAGATTCTGGCGCTCTGGCCGGGAATGAGCCGCAGCCTGGTCACGATCGCCGCTGCACTCGCGATCGGCGCCAGCATGACCGCCGCCGTCGAGTTCAGCTTCTTGCTCGGCCTCGCCACCTTGTCGGCCGCCACCCTGTACGACCTCGCCAAGGACGGCCAGACGATCCTCGACGAGTACGGATGGCGAACTCCGTTGCTCGGCGGCATCGTGGCCTTCATCACCGCCGTCGTCGCCGTGCGCTGGTTGGTCACCTTCCTCCGGACGCGACCGCTGGCGGTGTTCGGCTGGTACCGCCTCGGAATCGCGATCGCCACTGCGGCGATGATCGGGTTCAACGTGATCTGACATGGAGCCACTCGATGTGACGATCCGGCCCGAAGCAACCGCAGACCACCGCGCGATCGCCGACGTGGTCGAGCGCGCCTTCGGATCGGCCGCCGAGGCTCGCCTGGTCGCAGCGATCCGTGCGTCGGATGAGTTTCTTTCGGAGCTCGCGTTGGTTGCCACCGTCGGCGGCCAGGTCGTCGGACACGTGATGATCAACCGATGTCGGCTGATCGACCGCGACATCGAACACGCCATCGTGATGCTGTCGCCGCTCGCAGTCGATCCCGAGTTCCACCGACGAGGAGTCGGGGGCAGCCTCGTACGAGCGGTCACCGCAGCGGCAGATCAGCGGGGCGAACCGTTCGTCGTGCTCGAAGGCGATCCGCGCTATTACTCGCGCTTCGGATTCGAGCCGGCCGCCGGACACGGAATCACGATGCCGCTCCCCGACTGGGCGCCTCGTGAAGCTGCGCAGGTGTTGCGCCTGAGCGGCGACGGCCCAGCGCTTCGAGGCACGGTTGTCTACCCAGCCTCGTTCGACGTGCTCGACGAGCACTGAGCTTCGATCGGAGCGCGGGTTTCAACCGCCGTGTCGTTGACGCGCAGCTTCGAACACCAGCACGGTCGTGGCCATTGCGACGTTGAGCGACTCGCTGCGACCATGGTGCGCGATGGTGATCCACGATCGAATCGGTCCGATCGAGTCGTTCCAGTCGTCGGGTAGCCCGGCTGCCTCGTTGCCCATCACTATTGCCGTGCGACGCCGGAGGTCGGCGGCGGTGTGGGCCACGACCGTGCGCCCCGCAGACTCGTGGCTCGACGTGCCGACGAGGTGGAGCCCCGCCGCGGCAACCTCGTCGATCGACGCGGTCACGATCCGAACGTGGAAAAGTGCGCCCGCCGACGAACGAACGACCTTCGGACTGTACGGATCGACACTGCCCGGAGTGAGCACAATGACGTCGACCCCACCGGCCTCGGCCGACCGCAGGATCGTGCCGAGGTTGCCGGGGTCGGCAACGCGATCGAGTACGACGACGAGCGACGCTGCCTCGAGGAGTTCGCTGGCATCGGCCACGGCGGGCATGGCCACGACGGCGAGGGGCGACTGGGGCGTTTCGGTCGATCCGACGCGTTCGAGCACACCGGCGGCCAGTTCGAACACGGTGCCGGGGCCGCCGACGGCATCGTCGGAGCCCTGGCGAACGAACTGCGCTTCGACGTTCCAACCGGCGCGCACCGCCTCGGCGACGAGCACTGGCCCTTCCACCACGAATCGACCGGACTCGTGACGCGAACTGCGACGCCCGATCAGGCGTCGCAGTTCTTGAACCGTTGGGTTGTTGAACGCCAGCGCACTCATCGCGCGCCAGTGTGCCGCGTCAGGGCATCGATCAGGCGAGCGCGCCCTTGGCCGACTCGACCAGGGTCGCGAAGGCGGCCGGATCGGTGATCGCCAGATCGGACAGGATCTTGCGGTCGACTTCGATGCCCGCCGCGTTCAGACCGGCGATGAACCGGCTGTAGCTCATGTCGTGCTGACGTGTTCCGGCGTTGATGCGCTGGATCCACAGTCGACGCATCTCGCCCTTGCGGGCGCGGCGGTCGCGGAAGGCATAGTTGCCCGAGCGCATGACCTGTTCGTTGGCGGCCCGGAACGAACGGCTCTTGTTGCCGTAATAGCCCTTGGCCTGCTTCAGTACCTTCTTGTGGCGCTTCTTCGACGCCACACCACGCTTCACACGTGCCATTTCGAGTCCTCCTCTTTTCTCTTTGTCTCAGCGCTCGGCGAGGAGGCGCTTGATCTTCTTCTCGTCGGTCGAGTGCACGTCGGCATCGCGATCGAGGCGGTGCTTCCGAGCTGATGACTTCGACTCGAACTTGTGCTGATTGTTCTGCTGTTCGTGACGAAGAC
>JBGTEH010000620.1:0-6639 GCA_041747915.1 Ilumatobacteraceae bacterium | reverse complement strand
GAATCAGCCGGCGCGACGGCCGCGAGCAGCGAGCGCGCGCTTGCCCTGCATGAAGTCCACGAGCACATAGTCGCCGAGGTGTTCGGGCGTCGTGAAGAACGCCCTGCCTCGGTTGATCTGCGTCATCTGCTCGATGAACGCCCGCAACGATCCGTCGGCACCGAGGCCGAACGTGTTGATCCGGATCTGCTCCTTGGTGCAGCGCACCACCTCACGCAGGGTGGCCTCGACCGTCTCGCGGACCGGCGGATAGTTGAAGAACGGCATGCCGTTGTCCATGATGTGCGCAGTCGGCTCGCCGTCGGTGATCATGATGATCTGCTTGGTCCCCGACTCGCGAGCCAACAGCTTGCGCGCCAGGATGAACCCGTGCTGCATGTTCGTGCCGTACACGAAGTCCCACGACACCTCGGGCAACTGCTCGGCAGTGAGAATCCGTGCCGTCTCGGAGAACCCGACGATGCCGAGATAGTCACGCGGGAACTGCGAGCTGATCAAGCTGTGCAGCGCCATCGCCACCTTCTTGGCCGGCAGGAAGTTGTCGCGCATCGGCATCGACAGCGAGAGGTCGAGCATCAACACCGTCGACGATCGCGTGAGGTGTTCGGTCCGTTCGATCTCGAAATCGGCCGGGTCGAGATGCACCGGCGTGCCACCGCCCGCTCGTCGCAGCGCGTTGCGGATCGTGCGGTTGAGGTCGAGTTGGAACGGATCGCCGTACTCGTACGGCTTGGTGTCGTACGTACGCTCGTGACCCTGGCCGAGGTCGGAGGTCTGATGCTGGCCAACCGTGTCCTTGGCGAGCTTCGAGAACAGATCGCGAAGGGCGTTGGAACCGATCTTTCGCAATCCCTTCGGGGTCAGCTCCAGCCGACCCTCCTTCTGTTCGATGAGCCCTGCCTCCTCGAGCATCTTGGTGAGTTCGGCCAGCCGTTCGAGTGACCGGGCTGCGTCGTCGCCCATCAGGTCGCGAACACGGTCCATGTCGGCTTCGGCCAGCGCACCCGGGCTGGATGCGTTGCGCAGCAGGTTCTCGAGCTGATCGAGATCGCCCAGGTCCTGCATGGCCGACATCGCCTGCTGGAAACCCATGGGATCCTGGCCCTCGAAGTCGTAGCTCTGGTTCCAGTTGAGCTGCGGGAACATCTGTTGCAGGTTGCCCGACAGCTGCTGCATCTGCCACTGCAGGTCCATGTCCTGCATCAGCTGGTCCGACAGTTGCTGCAATTGCGCCCGCTGCTCCGGCGACATCGAGTTCATCATCGCCTGCATCGCGGCCATCCGCTTCGCCATCTGTTCGAGCAGTTCCTCGACGGTCTGAGGGTTCTCGGGGAAGAAGTCGCCGAACTCCTCCATGAACTCCTCGAAGCCCGACTCTTCGCCTCGTTGATGCTTCTCGAGCACGTCGTTGAGCGCCGCCATCATGTCCTTCATGCGCGCCATGTCCTCAGGGGTCATGTTCTGCATCGCACCCGACATCTGGTCGACCATCTGCTGCATCAGTTGCTCGCGCAGCTTGTCCATCAACTGGTCGAAACGCTGCTTGGCCTCTTTCGACTCGAAGTTGTACGCATCGAGTTCGCGCACCTTGCCGGCAAGATCGTCGGGCATGAGGTCGAGTCGCATGTTCCGGTCGTCGGCGGCCGCCTGGGCGTTGGCCGCGCGGCGCTCGTCGCCCGAATTGAGCGCATCGTTGAGGGCGTTGTCGATGGCGTGGCGCTCTTCGTCGATGATGTCGTCGAGTTGGTCCTTGATCTCGTCGTAGACGCCGCCGAGGTCCGAGTTCTCCAGGCGCTGGCGACGTTCCTGGCGAAGACGTTCGAGGAGTTCGCGGATGCCGGCGAGCTCTTCGCCGTTGCGATCGCGCATGCCCTCTTGCATCATCCGCCTCAGCGCCGCGTTGACGTCGCCGTGATACAGCAGCTCGTCGGTCAGCTCGTCGAAGGCGGCGTCGGCGTCGAACTCGAATCCGGTCTGGGTGCCGTCCCAGCGCGAGTACACGAAGCGCTTCGCCATGACTCGAACTTAACGGGTCGTCCGCCCCTTCGCCGTTCGGAGCGAATATCATCGTTGTCATGCGTGTCCCCCGCACGTTCGTGTTCGTCGACTTGTCCGGATTCACGAACTACACCGCAGCGTTCGGCGACGACGCAGCAGGCCGCGTTCTGAGCACGTTCCGCGGCATCGTCCGCACCGTTGCGTCCGACCGCGGGGTGCGCATCGCCAAATGGCTCGGCGACGGCTGCATGATCGTGGCCGTCGACCAACGCGAGGCCATCGAGTTCGCACTCGACGTCGAACAACAGGCAACCGATGTGTGCGCACCCCTGACGATCCGCGCAGGGCTCGCCACCGGCCACGCGCTGCTGTTCGAGGGCGACGACTACATCGGCTCGGCGGTCAACATGGCCGCCCGGCTGTGCGATCTTGCCAAGGGCGTCGAGGTGCTGATGCCGACGATGCAGCTCGAACGACTCCCCGAGGGAGTCCGTGCCGAACCGTTCGGCGAAGTCGAGCTGCGCGGATTCCCCGGACCGATCGACGTCGTCGAGCTGGTCGGAACTCCGACGCCGGCGAACGTCGACACGTCCGATCTGTGGACGCGCAGTCCGTTCATCTGATCGATCGCGCCCGACTCTGATAGCTTTCCGGCGCGGCGCAGCGCTCACCACGGCGAGCACGCTCGGCTTCGCCGACACCTCCGATCTCGGCCCCACGGCCGGCAACGGATTCTTCCGGCGCTGGCCCGACGATCTCGCTGCGCTGGCCGAGATCGGAGTCGCAGACCTGCGCCTGACGCTCGACTGGGCGAGACTCCAACCGACGCCGTCGGCTCTCCACGACGACTGGGCCGAACGGTACGACCAGATGCTCGCGGCCGCCGAGGCCATCGACCTGCGGGTGTGGGCGACGTTGCACGACGGATCCATTCCGCGGTGGTTCGACAACGACGGCGGATTCGGCGACGACGAGACGTTCACTGAATGGTGGCCTCGCTGGGTCGAGCGCGCCGCCGACCGGTTCGGCGACCGCGTCGCCGGTTGGATCCCCTTCGCCGAGGTGCCAGCGACGGCTCCGCCCCAGCCGTGGCGCGACACGTGGAGCATTCTCGAAGGGACGTCGGCGGTCATTGCGTCGCTTCCGCCGGAAGCTCAGACCATCGAGGACTACGTGGGGCGAGCCACGTTGCTCGGGATCGCCCTGGCAACGCCGTGGGCGTCCGACGACGCAATCGGCGACCGGCAACTCGAGGATGCGTCGACCCAGTGGGGCAACGCGATCCGCGACGGAGCCGACGCCTTCGGCGGCCCGATCGCGATCGCCGGATTCCGCGCACAACTCGACGACCCTGAGGCCGCCGCACTGGTCATTTCCCAACTTGTCGCGTCGATCGATGACGCGTGCACCGATGGCGTCGACGTCGAGGTCTGTTTCGTGGAGCCGGCCATCGCCGGACCGGACACGCAGCCGGGCCTGCTCGACGCGGACCGCAACTCGACCCCGATCGCCGACACCTTCCTCCCCTGAATGGGACGCCGGGTTGAGACGCCGGGTCAGACCCGCGTCAGACCCCGCGCCTCATTCAGGTGCGGCCGCGGTAGGTGGCGCTTGCGCCGCTGGCGTCCTTGTTGAGTCGCTTGGCGAGGTGCAGGCCTTCGAGCACGAACTCGACGGCGGCCGCAACCGCAGCAGGCGACTCGTCGCCGCCGGTCAGGATCGCCACCGGTGTGCGCAGTTCGTCGACCTCCTCGACCAGCCTCGCCAACTCTTCGGTGGTGACGCCGGCGCCGGTGTGTGCAACGGCGCCCTCCTCGAAGGCGTCGATCACGGCACGGGTCTGCTCGGGCGGCACGACCTCCTTGAAGACCGTCAGCACGGCACCCTTGATCAGGTTGTCCATGATCGCACCCTCGCGTCCTTCCTCAAGCGACTCGATCTCGATCTTGCCCATCGAACTGGCGGCCAGCGCATCGAGGTCGTCGACGCGGGCCACCACGTGACGTTCACCAGCGCGCAGCCCCCGGCGCAAGGCGTTCGCTGCCAATGCCTCGAAGTTGGCGACGCTCAAGCGAACGCTCACGCCCGACCGTTGATTGACCTGGTTACTGGCACGAGCGAGATGGCTGAAGGTCGCCACCACGTCGGCCAGATAGTCGGGCACGTCGACGCGAATGTCACCGGCGGCCGTGGTGATGTCGAGCGGCGTCGCCTCTTGACGCATGATCTCGACCTCGGTCTCGATCTCGAGGGGGTAGTGCGTGCGGATCTGGCTGCCGAACCGGTCCTTCAGCGGCGTGATGATCCTGCCGCGGTTGGTGTAGTCCTCGGGGTTCGCCGACGCCAGCAGCATCACGTCGAGCGGCAGACGGATCTTGTAGCCGCGGATCTGGATGTCACGTTCCTCGAGGACGTTGAGCATGCCGACCTGGATCCGCTCGGCGAGGTCGGGGAGTTCGTTGATCGCGAAGATGCCGCGGTTCGTCCGCGGCACCAGGCCGTAGTGCAGTGTCAGTTCGTCGGAGAGGTATCGCCCCTCGGCGACCTTGATCGGATCGACTTCGCCGATCAGGTCGGCAATCGAGGTGTCGGGCGTGGCCAGCTTCTCTCCGAAACGCTCGCTGCGGTGAACCCATTGGATCGGCGTGTCGTCGCCGAGTTCGGCGACGAGGTCTCGTGCGTGCTTGGAGACGGGTGCATAGGGATCGTCGTTGATCTCGCTCCCCGCAACGATCGGCATCCACTCGTCGAGGAGCCCGGTCAACGATCGGATCATGCGGGTCTTGGCCTGGCCGCGCTCGCCGAGAAAGATCACGTCGTGGCCGGCGAGCAGTGCATTCTCGAGTTGCGGCATCACCGTGTCTTCGTACCCCGCCACGCCGTCGAACAGCGGCTCACCGGCAGCGACCTTCTCGATCGCGTGCTCGCGAACTTCCTGCTTGACAGGCCGCGACACCCATCCCGACTCGCGCAAGTCGCCCAATGTTGTCGGGTCCGGTCGATCCATGTCAGCCATGGTGCGAACCTAGCGCTCCTCTCGCGCTGGCGCTCGGCGGAGCGGCGACGCTGCATCGAACGGGGCTGAGTACCATCCGAGCGATGGAACTGTCGGGTGTGTGGGTGGCAGCCGTCGCCGACGACGACATCCGACGCAGTGGGATCGGACTGGACACCGACGACCGATCGTGGACACCCATCGAGGTTCCCGGGCATTGGCAAAACACTCCCGGGTTCGCCACCACCGACGGTCCGGTCATGTACCGGCACAGCTTCAGCGCCGCCGCGCCGGCGCCGCGTCGCCGGCGCTGGATCACGCTCGACGGCGTGTTCTACCAGGCCGATGTCTGGCTCGACGGGGCGTATCTCGGCGATCCCGAGGGGTACTTCTTCCCCCACACGTTCGACATCACCGCACTGTCGCGGTTCGCCGACGACCACGTCCTCGCCGTCGAGGTCACCTGCACCCCTCAACCTCCGACGACGCCCCGGCGCAACATCTCGGGCGTGTTCCAATCGCCCACGTCGAACGTGAACCCCGGCGGGCTGTGGCGTCCGGTCCGCTGCTTCGACACCGGGTCGGTTCGCATCGATCGGCTCCGGGTGCTGTGCCGCGACGCCGACGAAAAGCGAGCCCACCTCCGAGTGGCCGCTCGGCTCGACTCCGACCGCGAAGCCGCCGTCACGGTTCGCACCTCGATCGACGGCCACGTCACCGACGAGGCGCAACTCGTCGTCGCGGCGGGTCAGAACGAGATCGAATGGAACATCGACATCAGGGATCCGACGTTGTGGTGGCCGCGTGCGCTCGGCGAGCAGCCACTGGTCGAAGTCGGTGTCGAGGTTCTGATCGACGACGAACCCAGCGACCGGCGACATCGACGTACCGGGCTTCGCCAGATCACGTGGGACAACTGGCACTGCAGCGTCAACGGCGAGCGGCTGTTCCTCAAGGGCGCCAACTACCTCCCGGTCACGCAGTTGCCGGCCGACGCAACGGCCCACGACGTGCGCCACGATCTGCAGACCGCCGTGGACCTCGGCCTCGATGCCTTGCGCGTGCACGGACACATCGCCGACCGCGCCGTGTACCACTGCGCCGACGAACTCGGCCTTCTCCTGCTCCAGGACTTTCCGCTCCAGTGGACACATGCCCGATCGGTCCGGACCCAGGCCGTCGCTCAGGCGCGCGAGGCGGTCGATGCGCTCGGCCATCACCCGTCGATCGCCCTGTGGAACTGTCACGACAGCCCTGGCGCCGACGATCCGGGCACCGACGGTCCGGGGTGGCGTCGCCAGGTCCGCACGGTCGCCGCCGCCCAGCTGCCGAGCTGGAATCGCAGCGTCCTCGACCGCTGGGTGAAGCGGGCGTTCGAGCGCGCCGACAGCACACGACACGTCGTCGCTCATTCCGGCGTACTCCCCCACCTGCCGCAACTCGACGGCACCGACAGCCACCTGTGGTTCGGCTGGCATCACGGCGAAGCCGAGGATCTCGCCGAGTTCGCCCGGCGGGTGCCGCGGATGGTCCGATTCGTCAGCGAATTCGGTTCGGCATCCGCGCCGCACTCGGCGGGATTCGTCGACGACGAGTTGGCGATCAACGAGTGGCCCCTCCTCGACTGGGATCGCCTCGTGCGCGAC
>JBGTEH010000619.1:0-4945 GCA_041747915.1 Ilumatobacteraceae bacterium | reverse complement strand
GGCCGACACCTGGCAGCCGGAGGTGGCCGAGGTGTTCAGTCGCGACGAACAGATGCTCGTCGGCTGGGCAATGAACCTCGCCCACCGTGACTTCAAGATGGTGCTCGCCACGTGGCGGCTGCATGCCGACCCCGACGGCGCGGCCCTGACCGACCAGGACCGCTTCGATTCGCGCAAGCTGCATCTGTCGGAGCTGCTCGACGGGATGGGTCGCCTCGACGGGCTCCTCGATCCCGAGGGCATGAAACTCGTCCAGGAAGCCATCCGGGTGCTGGCGGCGCGAACCGAGGGCGACGAGCGCACGCCCGAGCAGCGGCGCGCCGATGCGCTGGTGGCGATGGCCAAGCAGGTGCTCACCAACCTCGAACCAACACCAGGCATCAAGCGCAACCGACCCAAGGTGGTCGCCACGATCAACCTCACCGACCTGATCAACGCCACGTTGGGCGGGGTGCTCGACACCAACACCGGCCCGATCACTCTGTCGGCCGACGCCGTCCGGCGAATGGCGTGCGACGCCGGCATCCACCGCCTCATCAGCGGCCCCGACGGCGTGATCATCGACTACGGCCGCCAGACCCGCACCGTGTCCGACGCCCAGTTCGACCTGCTCACCATCCGCGATCACGGCTGTCGGGTCTCGGGATGTCCGATCCCGCCCGGTGGCTGCGACGCCCACCACAGCATCCACTGGGCCAACGACGGCAACACCGACCTCGACGACCTGATGCTGCTGTGCTGGTATCACCACCATCTCCTCCACGAGCAGCACTGGAGTCTCGAGCCCGTCGGGGCCGGGCACTTCGTGTTGAGAGATTCGAACGGCGTCATCCGCCCGCTGCGACCACCCATGGTCGGCCTCGCCCTGCCTGCACCCGCACCGCTCCCCTTCGACAACGCCCCGGTGTAAACCGCCGATCGTCGTCCCATCGTGCGGCGATACCTTTCAACGGTGAACCGACGAGAGGCATCGAGCGAGCGTCCAGCCTGCGAGATCCGCCGAGTGACGCCGCACGACGCAGCAACGCTGAAGGCCATCCGCCTGGCCGCGCTCGCCGACACTCCCTCGGCGTTCGGATCGACCTACGCCGAAGAGGTCGATCGACCCGATGAGGAGTGGTCGTTTCGGGCCGAGACGGCAGCATCCGGTGACCTCCGAACGACGTTCCTCGCTCACATCGGCCAACGGGCCGTGGGCCTGTCGGGTGGATACCGCGAGGATGCCGGGTCGGAGTCGGTCGAACTGGTGTCGATGTGGGCGTCGCCCGACGTCCGCCGCGCCGGAATCGGCCGGCTGCTCGTCGGCGCCGTCGTCGACTGGGCGGTCGAGACCAACGCGTCCTCTGTCGGTCTGTGGGTCACGCGGGGCAACGATCCGGCGCGGCTGCTCTACGAGTCGATGGGCTTTCGGACGACCGGCGATGTCCAGCCGCTCCCGTCGGACCCGTGCGCAGACGAGATCAAGATGCGCCTCGACCTCGGCTGACCGCCGTCGGGTGAAGCGTCCGAGGCGGTGCTCCGCCACCAGCGACGGCCGAGCGTGTCGAGCCGCAGCGCGATCCACAGCAACGCAAATGCGACGATGCCGTCGAGCCACCAGTGGTGCCCGGTGGCCGACACCACCAGCATCGTCATCACCAGATGCACCATCCCGATCCATCGCCAACGGCTCGTGCTGGCCGACAGCGCACCGAACGCGACCACCGCCGCCCATGCGACGTGCAGCGACGGCATCGCCGCGAACTGCGACGACACACCGGTGCCCGCCTCGCCGTACACCGACATGTTGTAGATGGCCGACACGTCGACGTAGCCGAGGTCGGGCAGATACCGCGGCGGGGCGACCTTGACGAATCGAATGAACAGGCAGAACGCGGTGACGATCGCCAGCGCGTTGCGCCAGTGCGGGTACACGTCGCGATGGCGGGCGTAGAGCCACACCAGGAAGATGACGATTCCGGGCACATGGGCGACTGCATAGAACGCCGCCGAGAATTGCGCCAGCCAGCCGTGGTCGAGCACGAAGTTCTGAAGCGTCAACTCGCTGGGCAGGTGGAGGAACTCCTGCACTCGAACGATGTCACGTGCCCGCTCGATGGCCCCGTCGGCCTGCGTCAGCGGCAGGTTCTTGGCCATCCGCCAGATCGCGTACAGCGACGCCACGAACGCGAACTCGAGCGCAGCGGGACCGATCACGTCGCCGACTCTCGTCGGCCGAGCGCGGCGCAGAACCCACGCCAACAGACCCGCGAGCACTGCCGCGGTCAGCGCCTGGCTCCACGTCGGCCACTTCACTGCCGGTCAGCCTGCCAGGTCAGCGGGCGTATTGCGTCACCTGATCGGCGGCGTCGATCAGCCAACTGGGGAAGATGCCGAGCGCAATCGTGAACACGACCGCACCTGCCACGACGAAACCCATCGAAAACGGAACTCGGACTGCGTCGTCGTCGTCATTGGCTTCACCGACCCACATCGACACCATGATGCGCAGGTAGAGGAACGCGGCGATCACCGCACAGACCATGGCGATCACCGCAATGGCGTAGCTCTCCTCTTCGACCGCAGCCTGGATGACTCCGAACTTGGCGATGAACCCGCTGGTCAGCGGCACGCCCGCTTGCGCGAGCAGGAGCACGGTGAACCCGAGCGCCAGCGCAGGGCGACGCTTGGCGAGACCCTTGAACGACTCGATGCTCGTGTTGCCACTGCTGCTGCGCGACACGATGGTCACCACGGCGAACGAGCCGACTACGAGCACCGAGTACAAGATCAGGTACAGCACCACCGACGGCACGCCCGGCCCGGGATCGGGGTCGCCGGCACCATGGCCGGCCGCCTCCACGCCCACCAGGATGAAGCCCGCATGGCTGATGGACGAGTAGGCCAGCATCCGCTTCACGTTGTCCTGCACGACAGCCAGGATCGATCCCACCAGCAGCGTCACGAGAGCGAGCACCCAGATGATCGGGCGCCAATCGTCCTTGTAGAACGGCAGCGCCACCACCAGCACGCGGATCATCGCAGCGAAGGCCGCCGCTTTGCCGACCGACGCCATGAACGCGGTCACCGGGGTCGGCGCGCCCTGGTACACGTCGGGTGCCCACACGTGGAACGGGGCTGCGGTCACCTTGAAGCCGAGACCGACGATCAGCAGCGCGATGCCGGCCAGTGCCAGCGTGTCGTCGCCGAACGGATCGATCGAGGTCTGCAAGGAGGTGATGATCTCGCTGATGTTGGTCGAACCGGTGCCTCCGTACAGAAGCGCAATCCCGTACAGGAACAGCGCCGAGGCGAAGCTGCCGAGCACGAAGTACTTGATGCCGGACTCGGCGCTCTCACTGCTACGGCGATTGCTCGCCGCGAGCACGTACAACGCCAACGAGAGCGTTTCGAGTCCGAGGAACAACACGATGAGATCGTTCGCCGACGCCATCACGATGCCGCCGAGCGCCGCCACCAGGTAGAGCGCGTAGATCTCGGGTCCGCGGTTCGGCGTGCGTTCGAGGAAGTCGTCGCTCAGGATGCTCACGAGCAGCGCGCCGAGGCAGATCGTGATCGTCATGAACATCGCCAGCTTGTCGAGGGCGAGTGCGCCGCCCACGAGCGTCATCGGGCCGTTGTCGGTGATGTCGTCCCACAGCACCAGCGCCATCACGCCGGCCGCACCGGCCGTCGTGGCCGACATCATCGCGTACGCCCGTTTCGGCCACGGCGGGGTGAGCGCTCCGAGCAGCAGCAGGCCGAGCGCTCCGCCCAACAGGATCAGGAGCGGGGTGAGCGCGAACCACTGGATCTCGGGGCCGATGAACACGTCGAGTTGAGCGAGCATCACTCGTCGCCCTCCTCGTCGTCAGCCGGCTCGGAATGGTCGACCAGCTCGATCGTCGGCACGGGTGCGACGTAGTCGGTGTTGTCCTCGACCCGCGAGATCAGCGCGTCGATGCTCGGCTGGATGCGATCGATGACCGGCTTGGGGTAGATGCCCATGAACACGATGAGTCCGATGAACGGCACGAGCACCAACGCCTCTTTGACCTTCAACTCGGGGAACTTCTTGTTGTCCTCGTCGGGCTCGCCGTGGAACACGCGCTGGTATGCCCACAGCAGGTAGACCGCGGCGAGGATCACGCCGATGGCGGCCACGACGGTCCACCAACGTGCCGTCAGGAACGACCCGGTGAGGATCAGGAACTCGCCGACGAAGCCGTTGAGGCCGGGTACCCCGATCGACGACAGCATCACCAGCATGAACGCCCCGGCGAAGATCGGCGCAACCGTTTGAAGACCCTTGAGGTCCGCGATGTTGCGGGTCTTGCGGCGCTCGTAGACCCAACCGACGAACAGGAACAGTGCGCCGGTCGACACGCCGTGGTTGACCATCTGCAGGACGCCACCGGTCATCGCCTGCGTCGTGAACGCGAACGTGCCGAGCACGATGAAGCCGAGGTGGGCCACCGACGAATACGCGACCAGCCGCTTGAGGTCGGTCTGCATCGTGGCGGCGATCGCCCCGTAGATGATGCCGATCACGGCGAGAGTGAGCCAGAGATAGCGGCTCCAGTACGAGGCCTCGGGGAAGAGGTACACGCCGAAGCGCAGCAGGCCGTACGTGCCGAGTTTCAACATCACTCCGGCCAGCACCACCGAGCCGGCCGTCGGCGCTTGCGTGTGCGCATCGGGCAGCCAGGTGTGCAACGGAAAGATCGGCACCTTCACGGCGAACGCGATCGCGAATGCAAAGAACAACCAGCGCCCGGTCGACGCAGCGAAGTTCGCCTGCTCGGCGATCACCACGAGGTCGAAGGTGGTGTAGCCGATCTCACGGCTGGCGATCGCCACTGTGGCGATCAGCCCGACGAGCATGAACGCGGAGCCGAACATCGTGAACAGGAAGAATTTGGTGGCGGCGTAGACCCGCTTCTCGTAGCCCCACCCGGCGATCAGG
>JBGTEH010000618.1:0-2306 GCA_041747915.1 Ilumatobacteraceae bacterium | reverse complement strand
GCACGAGGAGAACCCCGGCCTGCGGAGGCGCGATGGGGAGTTCACCGCGGTCGCCGAGAACGGCCAGCGCGCCGAACACGACCACGAGCAACGCGCCGCGCACGGCCCAGGTGAGCCGCCATGCACGTGCCAGCAGGAGCGCTGCGAGCACCGGGATGTACAGCGCCACTGCCAGTACCGCGAAGTCGGTCGTCCCGATCTCGAACGAGGCGATCGAAAGCAGACCGAGCCCAGCCTCGCCGATCGGCGAGGCGCCGACGATGCCCTCCCACGACCACGACGTGATCCACGGAAGGTTCAACAGCGCAGCGATGATCGTGGCGGCGGTTCCGGTGACGAAGAACCACATCGCGGTCCGCCATGAACCCCTGGCCAAGATCGTGGCCAGGCTCAGGACCACGGCGACCACGAACACGAGCGGCAGCGCGATCGGTGCGAATGCCGCGGCGATGGCCACGGCCATCCCGATCAACACCGTTCGGCGGACTCTCTCGGCGATTCCGAGTTCGACGATCCCGTCGACGACATCGAGCTCGGCGAGGCGAGGATCCGCTGTGGAGATCCCCGCTGCCCGGCGCAACAGATCGACAGCCCACGGCACGACGGCATAGACGATGAGAACCGTGAGCCGTCCCGACGACATCGCTCCACTGACCAGCGGTGTGGCTGCGTAGACGAACAACGCGCCGATCTGTGCTCGCGTCGACGGAAACACCGACGCGAGTCGCCACACGCCTGCCGCGCCCACCAGGATCAGGCCCAGCACGAACACCGTCTGCAGCAGCCCCATGTGGAACCACGTCACGACCGACAGCCCGGACAAGGTTGCCCAGCCGGTGGGGTTGGACGCTGTCGCACCCGCTCCGTTGGGGTTCCATCCCGACATGAACGTGTCGAGCAGCGCGCGCGGGCTGCTGGGAAAGGTCAGGAACTCGCCGACCGGTGGGATTCCTCCGTCGAAGAACGACCGAGCTCCGATCACGACCGCCGCGATCACGGCGAGCCACGCGAACACAGGCGCCGTCGTACTCGGCCGCCAGCGCCTGACCTCGGAGTTCGCGCCGACATAGGTGGCGGTCTCGCGACTTCGCAGGTACGAGTTGAGTCGTGCACTGCCGCGTTCTTGCAGGCTGTACACCTCGCGCTCGGGCACGTGGCGGCACGCCTTCACCTCGCGCCGACGCGCCAGAAGCGCCGGCGTGCGCGGCACCAGTCCGATCAGAGCGCCCAGCGATTTCCAGGCCTGGCCGAAGCGGCCCGTGAAGAGCCCGACGACGAGTTCGGTGAGTGTCAGAGCCACCATTTCGAGCGATCGGCCGGGGAGGCGCGAAGCTCCGGTGAGCGTCGCCACCGAACGCATACGGTGCCGAGCGCGTAACCGTCCGTGCGCGAGGTCGGGTCGGCGGGCGCGTAGATCGCTGCGATGGCGTACACGCGCCGCCGGCGCCACCACGACGCGTGCGCCGCTGTGGTGAATTCGCCAGCACAGCTCGATGTCTTCTCCGTGGAAATCGATGGCCGGGTCGAAGCCACCGAGCGTTCTGAACAGGTCGGCGCGAACCAGGAAGTACGCGGACGGGAGCACGAACACATCGCGGACACCGTCATGCTGCTCTTGATCGAGTTCGCCCGGTTCGATGACCGGGTCGATCTCGCCGAAACGGTCCATGCTGAGCCCCACCGTCTGGAGGACCCCGGGTTCATCCCACTCGACGAGTTTGGGACCGACCGCGCCGGCGTTCGAGCGGTAGAGCTCTTCGACCATCAGCCGCAACGCATCGGGCTCGGGCGCGACGTCGTCGTGGCAGATCAGGAACAGCCCGTTGTCGCCCTCGACCAGGTTGAGCACCTCGTTGGCTGCGGCTCCGAAGCCCACGTTGGTACCCAGCGAGCGAACGAACGCCGACGGCAGGATCCGCCCGATCGCGGCGTCGACGGCACCCATCACGGTTCCGAGTTCATTGCCGGGTTCGTTGCCGAGTTCATTGCCCGGTTCGAGGCCCAGTTCGATGCTCGACGCGATGGCGGTCGCATCGCCGGCGATCAGGAACAACGTGCGCAGATTGGGATAGTCCTGTGCGGCGAACGCCTCGAGGGTCGTCTCGAACCAGGGTCCCGGATCGTGTACGACGACGACCGCCACCACTGGCGGTGCAAGTTGGCTCTCCGGTTCCACGATGGAGCGAGGCTAGCGACGTGGCTCGCTAACGTACCGTCATGGCCCGTTGGACTCCGCTCGACCCCACGAGCGTCGACCTCACGAACTTCGACGTCTCGCAGATCGATGTTGCCGACGTCCTGCGGCG